>JAYTON010000224.1:0-2362 GCA_043747725.1 Saprospiraceae bacterium | reverse complement strand
AGTACATCATTTTTATAACCAAACCTTTCAATAAAAACCACATCGGGCATCCATTGAGAATGAAAACGGCGAGCATGAGCAGCTTTCGTCATTGTCATATTATAATCAATGACATTTGTAATGCATTGAAATACAGACGTTATGATAGTCGTACCACCGGGAGTGCCAACAACCATAAATAATTTACCGTCTTTCGTAACGATGGTAGGTGTCATGCTTGAAAGGGGGCGTTTATTGGCTTGAATAGCATTAGCTTCGCCGCCGATAGCACCATAAAGGTTTGGCACGCCTGCCTTGACACTAAAATCATCCATTTCATTATTCAATATAAAACCCGCACCCGCTACAACCGTCCGACAGCCATAATTATCATTCAAAGTAGTGGTGATAGAAACAGCAGACCCCTCAGTATCCACGATGCTGAGGTGTGTAGTTTGCTCACTCACTTCTGCTAAATTACCATGACTGACTTTCTTGCTCGGTGTGGCTTTTTCGGGATTATAATCATTAAAGCGATTTTTTATATAAGTTCTATTGAGCAATTTATTGACTTGAACAGGGTAAAAATCGGCATCGCCTAAATGCTCGGCACGGTCAGCATATACCCGTCTTTCTGCTTCTACTATTAAATGCGTTGCTTCAGCACTGTGAAACTTGTAATTACTGAGGGGGTAGTCTTCAACGATGCCTAAAAGTTGTAGCAAGGCGATACCTCCGCTGCTCGGTGGCGGCATAGTAATAATATCGTAACCGCGATATTTTCCATAAATTGGCTTTCGCCAAGCAGATTCGTAATTTTTTAAATCTTCATGACTTATCAACCCTTTGCCGCGTTGCATTTCAGCGACGATATGATCAGCCGTTTCACCTTCGTAAAATCCGGCTCTACCCTTGTCTCGAATCAATTCGAGCGTATGAGATAGTTCAGTTTGAACAAGTGTATCCCCTCTTCTCCATTGAATAGAGGTATCGGGTTTTACAAATACGACTGGTGACATATTATTTTTAATAAACTCTAATTTATTGCGATTCAACCTGCCTGCTTCCATTTCGGTAATGCCAAAACCAAATTTAGCTAATTCCAGAGCAGGTTGAACGAGCTTTTTCCAGTCCTTCAACTTTGAATACTTTTCAAACATTTTGTAGCATCCGTCCACAGTACCGGGAACACCCGCTGCCAAATGTCCTTTTTGACTTTTACCTGGCATCACATTTCCATTAGCATCCAAATACATATCTCTCGAAGCACCAGACGGTGCTTTTTCACGATAATCGAGCGTTGAGACGTCTTTACCATCGCCACTTCTGTATATCATAAAACCGCCGCCACCTAAATTACCTGCTCTCGGATAAACTACAGCTAATGTAAATTGCACAGCAATAGCCGCATCTACAGCATTTCCGCCTTGACGAAGAATATCCAAACCGACTCTTGACGCCAAAGGATGTGCAGTCGTGACCACCGCATTATCGGCATAAACAGTCTTATGGGCATCATACTGCGTAACGGGTGGATACTTAACGAGTGGCAATTTTGAAGCAGTAGAACGACATGAATTAAGATAAATACTGAGGGGTAGTAAAAAAGACACCAGCGAACAAATCATAATTTTTTTCATTATTAAATTCTAAAAATTTTAGTTGACACGATAAAATTAAATACAAGTTATAAGTATTTAAACATTTGGCAATAAAAGTAATAATAAATTTATTGCAACCTTCTCTCATTGTTTAGGCATTGTTTTTGCAAAACCTCATATCAGTTTGGTTAATTATTTTCATGGTTATGTTTATGCCGTCCGGTCAATACCGAGCGGCATTTTTTTATGGGCTTTTTATGCATAAATACCAATTTTTTAATTGTTTTATCTTGAATTTTAAAGAGTATTTCAAAAAACAATTTACATCAAAAATAATGGACTTGTATTTGATACTCTAAAAAAGGTATTTCATAATTCTTAATTTTCTATCCAACTTATTAAACAATGAAGCTAAACTCACAACTTTGTCCATTATTATTTTCTCTTTTTTTAATCACTGTCCAATCTTGTCGTCTTCCTATTGAAGATGTGGACACTGCTATCAATGCTGAAATTGCTGCTCCTTTAGTGGATACCAAAACAACTATCAAAGATATGTTGACCGGTTTAGACTCAACGGCATCACTGCGAATTGATTCGGATGGACAAATAACAGCTCAATTTATTACCACTTCAAAAGCTAACACAGCTTTGGATCCTTTTGAAGGCATACCCAATAATTTTGTTCCGCTGATTGACTCCGTTTCAGCCATTCCTTTTGCTCCGCCTGGTGGTTTGAAAATCGCCAATGCTGATTTGAAAAAAGGTATGACACATTATAT
>JAYTON010000223.1:0-5542 GCA_043747725.1 Saprospiraceae bacterium | reverse complement strand
GTTAACCATCTATATCAATATTTTCAGAAAAATGAGTTGTTGAAATACAATTATTTAGCCTAAACAACTACTTTAGCCCGCCAATTGGAGTAATTACTGATAGTATTTTATTTTTAAAACAATTTGTATAAATTTAGAATCCATGAAATTAAATAGCATAGCCGTTTATTGCGGTTCAATGAAAGGAACGAAAGCCATTTATACCGAAAAGGCGCATGAATTAGGCACTTTGATGGCGGCTGAAAATATTCACCTCGTCTATGGCGGCGGTAAAGTGGGCTTGATGGGTGTCATTGCCGAAGCGGTTTTGGCTGGCAAGGGTAAGGCGGTAGGCGTAGCACCTCATTTTTTGATGCAACGCGAAGTGTTACATCACAATTTGCACGCCATGCACGTGGTGGATTCGATGCACGAACGCCGCTTGATGATGATAGACCTTGCTGATGGTTTTATCGCTATGCCGGGCGGCTACGGCACGCTTGATGAAGTAGGCGAAGTGTTGATGTTGACGATTTTGGGGAATAAAAAATTCCCTGTCGGCTTCTTGAATGTGGATGGATTTTATGACCCGATGATGGCGATGTTGGATAAAATGGTCGTGGATGGTTTTCTACAACAGCCTTATCGAGACAATGCGATTTTCGCAGCCGAACCCCTCGAGCTTTTAAAATTGATGAAGGCTTACGAACCCCCTCAGTATGACAAGTTCGCCAGCGGCGATATTCATAATTAAAATGATTTAAAAATAATTTTAATAAACAAGGGTTTTAACGAACTTTGGTTTAAAATTTGAAATAATATAAAGTTTAAGGTATTGATTAAGAAAGATTTATAAACATAAATTTTTATAAAGTAAAATATTGCCGCCATGAAACACGCTTTGACTATTCTTTTTATTTGCCTTATATCATCGGTTGTGAGCTTCGGGCAGAAGTTTGGCTACCCGGCTATATTAGAGCGTCAAGTCATCGGTACGAAGTGGCGATACGCCTATACGATGCACGTAGAATCGAACACAACGGTGCATCAAGCGGATAAAACCTATCAATATTTTCTGTTTTTTAAGTATGATTTCACGTTTGAACAATTTCTACACGGGAAGTTTTCTAAGGGCAATTGGAGCTTAAGCGGCTCTACACTTTTCTATCCTTTTCGCAATATTAAAAAGTTTGAAATCGCTGCTATCAATAATAAAACCCTTGTTTTAGAGTTTCAACAACCCAATAATACAGGTACTTACCAATACCATTTTGTCAGTGTCGAGAGTAAAGATGCGCCATTTATCCGTCCTGCGGACGAGTTGCCAGAAGTGATTGTAGAAGCGCAAACTAACAAGACGAAGAAGCGACCTTGGTGGGCTATACTGAGGGGTAGCGATGAAAAGAAAGATGACGGCAAAAAGAAAGAAGCTTACGTGAGCGTGGAAGTCATAGGAGGAGGTTATTTTGGTGGTATAGACCCAGTCATTAAAGATTTTATCCGCATTTATCCCGATGGTCGCTTGGTGCAAGAGTTTCAATCCGTCAATCAGCCTTTGCGAGTTGTTAAAAAAGTGATTCCTAAAGCGGAGTTGGAGCAATTCGGAGAGTTTGTTTTAAGCAATAAATTCTTTGAAATGCAACGCCTTTACGATTGTAACAGTCCTGCGTGTGAGAAGCGGAAGCTCTTAAAACCAACGCCTATTCCATTGCGTTTGATGGTTTCTTATGGGGATAAATCGAAAGTGATTACTATTGCCATATGGGGTCAAGATCAATATAAAATGAAATATGTGGACTATCCGCCCGCTTTGGATTATATCATTGAGGCAGTTCAAAAATTCGCACATCGTATTGAAAGTCAACCGATTAAGTAAAAATCAAAGCCCCCTAACCCCAAAGGGGGAATTGCTGAGGAAGTATTTAAAAATTGTGCTATAATATTAAGAATATCTCGAGTGAGTTCCCCTTTGGGGGTTAGGGGGCTTACTCCTCAGTATTCAAAGCAATTTGGCTTGGAAAACCTTCTATTTCAGTGGCTTTACCAAATCTACGCATATTTATTTTCAAGACACCCGTTTCAGTATAGCGTTGAATATTGACAAACTTACGTCCCCAGAGTACTTCTTTCGAGCCGAAATAAGAAAATTCTTTGAAGAGCACTTGCCGATGTGCTTCATCAAAAGCCTTGACTTGAACGAAAAACTCCAGATGCTCTGTTTCAAATTGTTCTTTCGATATACCATAAAGCGGGCTATTTTCTTCAATCGGATGCACAACAGTCCACGGAACTGAGAGGTAAGGAATGCGTTTGCGGAAAAGGAACAGTTGATAAAAACGCTTTTTATATCGTCCATTAATGACTTCCAATTTTATCAAATCGAGCGTCACTTCTAAGTCCACTAATTTATTCGCATATTCATTGGCGAGCATAAATTTGAAGCCAAAGCCATCTTTAAAATGCTCAATTACTGCAATATCGCTCAAGCGCACCTCTACGCGCGGCTGCGTAAATTTGGCATAAAACAAACCCGTTACCACTGAGAAAAATATCCAACCTGTAAATGACTCAATAGCAGCCACGAAATTAGCCCCTACACAACTTGGAAAAACATGACCATAACCTACAGTCGTAAAGGTTTGGGTACTGAAAAAGAAAATATCTAAAAACTCTTGAAAAACCACCGGGCGGTCAATGACATTTTTTAAGCAACTGATGCCGCCAAATATGAAATACAAAACAGAAAAAATTAAATTGATGAGAATATAGGCAGTAAAAGCATAAATGAGCAACCTTTTCCAAGAAATAGAGATTAAATGGTTATATACGATGAAGGAATATCGAATATCTTGCTCAACATTCAATTCTCCTTCGCGCGTCAACAGACGATTGGGTTGGTTTTTGCCTGGCTTTCTTTTCATTGGGTAAAAATAATAATAACACTGAGAATAACATTAAAAAAACCGTGTATCTTCATACTTTATAAAATATTTAAAATCAAATTTTTAAAACAGGATAGCATGAATTTTAAAATAAAACATCTTGTTTTGATTCATTCTTTTTTAATTCTTAATTTATTATCCCCCTCAGTATTGAAGGCTCAAAACTATGCTGAAGGCATCAAAGAATACCGCGAGCATTATAGAGAGAAGTTTCTGAACGGCTCAAAATCATTGCTCAAAGAAGATGATTTGAAATACCTACGATTCTATGAGCCGGATTCTATGTATCGAGTAGCGTGCTCGCTTCAATTGACGCCCGATGCCAAAGAGTTTTCCATGCCTACCTACAGCGGCTTGGTGCGCCCATATATCCAATATGGCATCTTAATCTTTACTTTAAAGGGTAAAAAAATGACACTCAGCGTCTATAAAAATTTGATGCTCAAGGATGACCCTGCCTTTATAGATTATCTTTTTATTCCTTTTAAAGATAAAACCAATGGAGCAGCCACTTACGGCGGTGGACGCTATTTGGAGTTAAGAATGGGCGAAATCGTTGATAATAAAGTGATTATAGATTTTAATAAATGTTATAACCCTTATTGTGCTTATAGCGAAGGCTTTAATTGCCCAATTCCACCACTTGAAAATCACTTAGATGGGACAATAGAAGTAGGCGAAAAGATGTTCGCCAAAAGCCATTAGACTTTACTATCGATATTATGCACCTCCCCGGGGCATCTTGCGTTACATCATTTATTCATATACTTACATTGGAGCAATGTTCCAACACACTGTTTTATGGCTTAAATGTAAGCCATAAAACAATTTCTGAGTGTCTAAAACAAGGCTGTCTTAAATTTATTTTTTTTTATATGTTAAACCTCCTATAATAGTTTGATATATCAAACTTAACTTTTATATTTAGACCGTTTTCACATCACCTGCCTAAGAGCAATATTTCTGATTGCTCCATTGTGTTTATAGTCAATGCTTTATTGATTTAGCAAACAATATTTGAGAAAAACCACAGATTTAAAACAATCAACTATGAAAAGTTATTTTACCCAGTTTCGTCAATTTGTAGCTTCACTTAGAACTTATCTTATACCCTTTTTAACTTATGAAAACCTTCTAAGATGTACGGCAGTCGTTGCCCTTTCATCTGCAGTACTTTTGATAGATGAAATCTCGTCTATCAATTTTTCTGAAACGAACTCTGCCCCTGCCAATAGCCCTCCGAGAGCAATTAGTGTTAAAGGTAAAGCGCCAATGGCTTCATTTGCTACACCTGGCAACCACCCCTTGCGTGCCATGCCTCTGCGAAAACGAATCCTTAAATATGGTTTTGATTTGGATACTTTCCAAGTATCGGAACAGAAAATTAAAAAAGGGGACACTTTCTTTTCATTATTGATGAAACGTGGGCTCACTTATCGGCAAGCGGATAATCTTTTAAAAGGTATCAAATCTGCCTTTGATTTTAAAAATATACAAAACGGGAAGCCTTACACTGTTTTGAGTAAAGATAAAAATCGGGGGGCTGATTATTTAATTTACGAGCTCAATGCACAAGAGTATTTTGTTTTTAATTTGAAGACCCCCTCAGTAAAAACTATAAAACGTAAGGTATTGACCAGACAATTTGAAATAGCTGGCAATTTCAAAAAGACATTTTGGAGCACATTGGTGTCAAGCGGCTTGAGCAATACACTCACTGGCAAGATGCAAAAAGCATTGAAAAACAAAATTGACCTCAACAAATTTCACGAAAGCGACCAATACAAATTAGTTTGGGATGAATCTTTTGTGGAAGGGCATTCAGTAGGTAATAAAAAATTGAAAGGGGTGTATATTAAAAAAGAGCATCAAAAAGATCCTTTTTATGCTTTTTATTACGCCAATGGAAAGAACACTGGTTGGTTTGAAAAAGACTGCCTACCTGTGCGCGATAGCTTCTTGAAAGCACCGTTGAAACATAGCAGAATTACGTCATATTACGACCTTAACCGTTTGCATCCTGTGCTGCATTATCATAAACCCCATTACGGTACTGATTATGCCGCGCCTTATGGTACGCCGATATATTCAGTGGCTAAAGGCGTTGTCAAAGAAGCAAAATTTAAGAATAACAATGGCAATTATGTAAAAATTGAACATATAAAACCGTATAAAAGTCAATATTTACATATGAGTCGTTTTGCAGTAGGCATTAAATCGGGATCAACAGTCAAACAAGGGCAAGTCATAGGTTACGTGGGTGCAACAGGTTTGGCAACAGGCCCGCATGTGTGTTTTCGTTTTTGGAAAGAAGGCAATCAAATCAACCACTTGAAGGAAAAGTTTTTTTCAGCAACGGATTACAGGAAATTTAAGAAACTCAGCTCTATTCTGATAGCCCGTTTGGATAGAATCAATATTCAATAAATGTTAACTATATCTAAATGGACAATAAATATTCAACTAATTAAAAAATTATAGAGAACATTGTATCATAATTTCACCGAAAATGAAAGCATATCTTTAACCTACGACTTACATTTCTATCGAATCCCATACAGCGAGTTAAAACAACACGTATTTCATCGTTCTAAAACTTATTCTGACTTCCTGCGAAGGAG
>JAYTON010000222.1:0-1597 GCA_043747725.1 Saprospiraceae bacterium | reverse complement strand
TGCAAAGATGAATAAAGTTTGTCAGCTTTTCATGCTATCCTGAAAAACTTTTTTGTGTTATACCTTTTTACCTCATAGCATGTTTGCAGTTTTTAAGGTTTATTGGTTAAAATGGGTAAACTGCTTTAAGTTTTTCAGTATAAAATTATAAACTGCAATCAGTATTTAAGATTTATTAATTTAAACTGATGGACTGATTAAAGTATTGCAGTATAAACTGCAATCAGTTTTTAAAAACCCTATTTTTATTGTTATTTTAAACCAATTTTAAACCCAATACCAATCCCCACATCAAAGTAAAACTGATGAGTAGAGAAAGATTGACCAGTAACGCCGCTATTTTTGAGTCATAATCGAGCTCATCGGAAAAGGGGAGAAGTGTCATGCCAACCGGCAAAACGACACACACTATCAAAATGCTTTGATAAAGAGAAGGTGGAATGAAATAATAAATGAGTACTACCGCCAATAACCCACAGATATACCGAATTGCCAAGGCCTTACTCACTGCCAAAACTTGCTTTTTATCTAAATTGAAACTTAGATAAATACCCATTAAAAGCAAGACCAAGGGTTTATTACCTTTAGCCAAAACATCTAAAAAATACATAGCAATAGTAGGCACTGGAATAGATAAAGCATTGATAAGCAAGCCGATAGCCATGCCTTGAAGTGGTGGTAAGCGAATGACTTTATTCAAAATTACCTTAAAATCTACTTTACCATGCTCTTTTGAAGCAAAATAGTTGCCGATAGAATAGATTAAACCAAAAACAACAGCTGTATTGCCAATGTCAAACATAATGGCATACACCAGTGCATCGCGCCCCCAAATACCCTCGATAATGGGGAATGCAAAAAGCCCTGTATTGAACCCTCCCGCAGCCATTGTCAACACACCTCGCCAATTGTTAGGATACTTTTTGAAGACAAACCAGGCTATTGCAAGCATAATACAACCCAAAACCAACGATATTAAAGGTATCAAAAACAGGTTGTACTCCAATTTGATGCGCATGGTAGAAACCAACATCAAAGCTGGGAAGGTGGTGTGCATCAAGAATTTCGAGATAACTTTTCCCTCTCTTTCAGTAATATAGCCCAATTTTTTAATCAAAAAGCCAAACGTGATAATGGCAAGGGTGATTAAAAAAACATTGTTCGCTTGAATCATAAATTTTTATACTTTTCGCACCCGTTATTCATATTTTTCTAATCTGCCGCATCAACCGAGCTACTTCTTTGGCTTGAAAATCGGGCGTTTCTTCTAATTTCTCCACTACATTTTTATAATCCACTTCATTTCTATTCTGAGACAGCTTGGCTTTGGCTTGAATATCCTCTATTTTTAATTCAAATCCAGTAATGCCTTTGATTTGCTTTCGCACCATTTCTTGCGACATATCACTCACATACAAAGGCTTTTCGACGCCAGATTCATACTTTTTAGTCAGTTTTTCAACGCTTTTTAATAATTCATCATCGCTTAAAATACGGATTTGACCGTACACATGCACAGCCGTATAATTCCACGTCGAAACGTTCTCTTGGGCGTACCATGAAGACGATATATAGGTATGCGAGCCCGTAAAAATGA
>JAYTON010000221.1:0-13053 GCA_043747725.1 Saprospiraceae bacterium | reverse complement strand
CATTCCAATACATGAGTGAATCAATCAAACACGAGTGCGGTATAGCACTTATCCGACTTCTCAAACCACTTGATTTTTACCATCAAAAATATGGTACGGCTTTTTACGGCTTAAATAAATTGCACCTTTTAATGCAAAAACAGCGCAATCGCGGGCAAGATGGAGCGGGAATCGCTACGATTAAGCTCGATCCACCTCCGGGAACGCGCTATATCAGTCGCAAACGCTCGAATGCGCAACAGCCCATCAAAGATGCTTTCGACCAAGTATTTTGGCATTTTAAAGATCTCACCGAGCAGGAACTCAACTCCCCTCAGTACTTGAAGGATAATTTTCCGTACATGGGAGAGTTGCTCATGGGGCATCTGCGTTATGGCACGCACGGGGGCAATACGGTGGAGCATGTGCATCCTTTTCACAGGGCAAGTAACTGGATTAGCCGCAACCTCGTCATGGCAGGTAATTTTAATATGACGAATGTGAATGAGCTTTTCAATAATTTGGTAGAGGAACTCGGTCAGCACCCTAAGGAAAAGTCGGATACGGTGATGGTTTTGGAAAAAATTGGGCATTTCCTGGACGATGAAGTTCAACATTGGTTCGATTATTTTAAAAAAGACGGCTATAATAATAAGGAGTTGACCGCGCTCATCGCAGAGCATTTGGATGTGCAGCGCATTCTTCGTCGCGCTTCTAAGGGATTTGATGGCGGTTATGCCATGATGGGTATTATTGGGCATGGCGACGCTTTCGTGATGCGCGACCCCAATGGCATTCGCCCAGCGTTTTATTATCAAGATGAAGAAATTGTGGTAGTGGCTTCTGAAAGACCGGCTATTCAAACAGTTTTTAATATAAATTATCAAAAAATTCAAGAAATCAAGCCGGCTCATGCCCTCATCATTAAAAAAGATGGTCGAGTGAGTGAATTGCCGTTTACACAAGAGCGTGAGCGCAAATCTTGCTCATTTGAGCGCATTTATTTTTCACGTGGCACAGATCGCGATATTTATTTGGAGCGTAAAATGCTCGGCGAACAATTGGCTATGCCAGTTATGAAAGCGGTGGATTTTGATATTGAAAATACGGTTTTTTCATTCATTCCGAACACCGCTGAAACAGCATTTATTGGTTTGAAAGAAGGAGTCAATAAAATACTCAATCAGAAAAAACAAGAGAAAATCCTTGATTTACAAGCAAAAGGTGAACTCACTACTGAAAATTTGATTCAAATACTGAGCATTATGCCGCGCTCCGAAAAACTGGCTGTCAAGGATGATAAAGCGCGCACATTTATCACCAGCGATGATAATCGGGACGATATGGTTGCGCTCGTTTATGATGTAACTTATGGTATCGTCAACGATGAAGTGGATACGCTGGTGCTGATGGATGACTCGATTGTAAGGGGTACGACTTTGAAAAATTCAATTATTCGCATTGCAGCAAGGTTGAAACCTAAAAGTATTATTATTCTATCGTCTGCTCCTCAAATTCGCTACCCCGATTGCTACGGCATTGATATGTCGAAAATGGGCGATTTTGTAGCGTTTCAAGCGGTGGTCAAGCTGTTGAAAGAGCGCAATATGGAAGAGAAACTCGATGAAGTCTATGAAAAATGCAAGGCACAAGAGCATATGCCGAAAGAAAAAGTAAAAAATGCGGTGAAAGAGCTTTATAGCCTTTTCACCTACGACGAAATCACAAACACCATTGCCGAAATCGTGACACCCGAAGGCATTACCCCCTCAGTAAAAGTCATTTATCAGTCGCTCGAAGGCTTGCGCGTGGCTTGTCCGAATAACACAGGCGATTGGTATTTTTCAGGCAATTACCCAACGCCGGGCGGTAATAAAGTAGTCAACCAAGCTTTTATCAATTATATGGAGAATAAGAATGTGAGAGCTTATTAATTTTTTTAAAATCAATTCTATCAATGAAAAAAATGTTGATTTTATGCCTGATACTGAGGGGTATAAATTCTTTCGCGCAAAAAGCCGACCCTGCGCCTTTTGCCAATATCATCACTACATCTGACTTGCGTGAGTATCTTACTGTCCTTACTTCTGACTCCCTCGAAGGGCGTGAAACGGGCACTGAAGGCAACCTCAAAGCGGCTCAATACATTGCACGGCATTTTGAAAAATTGGGCTTACCAAAGGTGGTGAATAATAACTCCTATTTTCAACGCATGGTTTACACCAATGAGGCTTGGAACACCATTAATATGAAAGTTAATCAGCAATCATATCGCCATCAGTTCAATTTTTATGCACTTCCTGGCACCAATCCCTCAGTAAAAGACAATATTATTGAAGCAAATGAGGTGATTTTCCTTGGTTATGGCATTGATGATACTAAATACAGTGACTATAAAAAAGCAAAGGATTTGAAAGGAAAAGTCATCATGATTAATCCTGGCGAACCCTTAAAAGACGATTCTATTTCATTGATTACCAAATCGAAAACAATGTCTGATTGGAGTTTGAATATGAATAAAAAACTTCAAGTGGCTTATCAAAAAGGGGTGAAAGCGGTTTTGATTATTGACCCTAATTTGTCTAAAAGTGTACAGGACAACCGCCGTTTTTTTAGTAGAAATATCACAGGCGATGTGGAATTGCCCGATGGAAAATATGCCAACAGCCTATTTATTTCACCTGAAGTAGCGCGTGAAATTATTGGCAATAAAGCGGCAGACTTGATAAAAGTTCGTGCTAAAATGGCGAAAGGCAAATCAAAACCCCTCAATATGCCATGTGTTTTGAAGATAGAAATGGATAAATATTTCAGACAATTGATTGGCAATAATGTTTTGGGTTTTATTGAAGGTTCTGATCCTGTTTTGAAAAATGAAATCGTCATTGTATCAGCCCATTATGATCATTTGGGTAAACGTGGCGAGTCTATTTATCATGGGGCTGACGACAATGGCAGTGGTTCATCAGCCGTTTTGGACATTGCCAAGGCTTTGACGGAAGCCAAGCGTAAGGGTCAAGGTCCTCGACGAAGTATTCTATGTTTACTCATGACGGGCGAAGAGAAGGGTTTATTGGGATCAAAATATTACGTAACGTATCCTGTTTTTCCTTTAGAAAAGACTGTTGCAGATGTGAATATAGATATGGTGGGTCGTGTGGATGAAAAATATAAAGACAATCCGAATTATATTTATGTGATTGGTGCTGATAAATTGAGTTCTGATTTGCACAATATCAATGAGGAAATGAATAAAAACTACACCAAGCTCACATTGGACTACACCTACAATGATGAAAACGACCCCAATCGCTACTATTATCGCAGCGACCATTATAATTTTGCTGAAAAAGGCATTCCAGCCATTTTTTATTTCAATGGCACTCACGATGATTATCATCAGCCCTCGGATACCATTGATAAAATAAATTTTGAAAAAATGTCCACTATCGCCAAACTCGCTTTTTACACTGCTTGGGAAATTGCAAATCGTGATGAAAGATTGAAAATTGATTCTAAGAAGAAATAGTTATTATTATTTTTAAATAAATTGTTTTAAATTAAGTCATGTATATTTTCTTGATTTCCTTGGTTTGGGGTGTATTTGCTGCTATGCTTTTTTTGAATATTTATATTCGAGTAAAAGCCTTTAAATATTATCGGAAACTCTTGGAGGCACGTGTGGAATTCGGTGCAGCGCATATCCTCAATCAAAAGAAAATGAAAGAGGAAATATATCCCAAATACCCTCAGCACATCGCCGATATTGAAGCATTTACGGGGCATATTCGCAAAAGTATTCGCATCGCTTCTATTTTGATAGCTTTGATTACTATTTTTGGCGGTATTTTAATGTTTTATCGGTATGAATAATAGGATTAAACGAAATGCGGTATTTTCTGAATTTAGCCTACAATGGCACACGTTTTTGTGGCTGGCAACGGCAGCCAAACGCCCCCTCAGTACAAGCCACTATTGAAGATACTTTTTCATTGATATTGAGGCAGCCGATCGAAATCATCGGTTGCGGAAGAACGGATACTGGCGTTCACGCTGCGCAATATTTTGCCCATCTCGATTTTGACAGTGAGTTTCCTCCTACCTTTTTAGATAGAGCCAATAAATTGGTTGGAAAAGATATTCTTTTAAAAAAAATAATACCCGTCGCCCCTGAAGCCCACGCCCGTTTTGACGCCTACTTGCGCAGCTACGAATACCATATTTCTTTCATCAAAAATCCCTTCACGCCCGAAACATCGTGGCATTTTACACAGCATAAAGCCTTGAATATCAATGAGATGCAAAAAGCAGCCGAAATCCTGAGGGGGTATGCAGAGTTCGCTCCTTTTTGTAAAACCCATTCGGATGCGCCTACGATGAAATGCGATATAAGTCGTTCGGAGTGGATTTTTACGGAAGAGAAAGCGGTATTTCACATTTCTGCCAACCGCTTTTTAAGGGGTATGGTGAGGCTAATTGTCGGCGCGTGCATCAATATTGGCTTGGAGCAAATGACATTAGAGGATTTGAAAAAAGCTTTGGATGAGCAAGTGCCTTTGAAAAAAAGTTATAGCGTACCACCTATGGGGCTTTTTTTAACAGAGGTGAAATATCCGTATGAAGTGCAGTCAGTTTAACATATATTGCAACTTGCTGCAAGTTATAAGATATTGAATATGAATTAGTTATGTTTAATTTTCACTTTTTCCTCGCTATCATCAAGCCATCTCGAATCGGTAAAAGAATATTTTCTACCTGGTCATCAGCATGAATTTTTTTATTGAAAGTGTCAATTATTTGCGTATCCACGTCTTTTTTATCCTCTATCACTTTCCCACTCCATAAAATATTGTCAGCTATGATTAAGCCACCACTGCGCACTTTATCAATCACTAAATCATAATACATCGGGTAATCTCTTTTACCGGCATCAATAAAAACGAGGTCAAATGTTTCATCCAAACTGGGTATTATTTCAAGGGCATTGCCAATGAGCAGCTTGATTTTATGAGGGGAAGGCGATTTTTCAACAAATTGTTTTATCAAATACTCTAATTCATCATTGGCTTCAAGCGCGTATAAAATGCCGTCATCAGCCAAGCCCTCAGCCAAACACAAAGCAGAATAGCCTGTAAAAGTCCCGATTTCTAAGACCCTTTTGGGTTGCATTAAATGGCTTATCAAGCTTAAAAAACGTCCTTGCAAATGCCCTGATAACATGCGTGGTGTCAGGGTTTTTAAGTGCGTTTCCCGTTCTATGGCTATGAGCAAATCACTGTCAGGCGAGGTATGAGCCTCCGCATAGTCATTTATTTTTTCAGGTAAAAAATTCATAAAATTTAATATAAAATATTGATAATCAACTATTTAAAAATTAAAATATCTACAATCTAATGTTTATCAAATTGAAGTCCTTGCAAAAAATGAAGTATTCCATTCGGTTTCAATACTGCGTTCGGTAATGGCTCGAAGTCGCAAATTGATGCGCAAATTGAAGCGGCTGCCTTCAAGGAGAAACGGGCGAACGTCCACATTGTTTGGTACGAGGTCTAAACGGGTACCTGTACTGAGGGGTACATCGTCGCGAAAAAAGATGATTTGTGGCGTCAGTTTAGGACGCGTGGGATCAGAAATCCAAACCTCCACTTTATCAATAAATATAAAATCACCACCACCAAAAACGGCACGCAAATTCATGGCTTTGGGTTCTATAAGCGATATTTGATTTGCGGTATAAGAGCCATTGACGGTAAAAAAAACGGCAGTATCAGCAGCTATTTCTTTAAATTCAAAATTATGGGAGCTAAAGACATCCAGGCCTATTGGCAAATTAAATTGCCGCCGATAATTCATTTCGAAACCAGTGACCTTTTTTCGACAACCTAAAAGTGTCAAAAGTGTTATCGTTAAAACGAAAAAGCTATATTTATTCAGCATGTTTTATAAAATGATGAATGATAATTGATGAATAATAAATTTTTAAAATTAGCCAATAAATGTGGCTTATGATAAGTAGGTTTGCTGAAACAGAACGCTAATCATGCCTAAATAATGCCTCAAATATCCGAAATTTCGCCGTTTTCGGAAATGAAATTTATTTTTACAAAAAAACCTGTATGACCAATACATTTATTGAAAGGTTGACTCAAAGCTATGCACAAGGCTTGCCTGGACGCGGACACCAAATGAAAATGGCTGTTTTAGCCCGTTATCGCACGATTGAAGCACCCCCTATGGCGCGACAAGCCTGTGTATTGCTGTTGCTGTTTCCAAAAGCGGGCGAATGGCATGTTTTACTGACCGAGCGGACAAGTAGCGATAATCCGAATATGCGGCACAGCGGTCAGATTAGTTTTCCAGGCGGAAAGTTGGAAGCCGATGATATGAGCCTTGAAGCCTGTGCTTTGCGTGAAACGCATGAAGAAGTGGGCATTCCACAGAATATTATTAAAATAATCGGTCAAATGACCGATTTATATATTCCCGTGAGCAATTTTCAAGTTTTCCCTTTTTTGGCTTGGACAGATTCGACTCCTCAGTATTTTCCTCAAATAACAGAGGTTCAAGACATTATTGAAGTACCCCTCAGTATTTTGCAAAATCCTGAGAACATAAAAATGAAAGATATGCGGATTAATGAAGAGTTGACTTTGACGGATGTACCCTATTTTGATGTCCTTGGGCATACGGTTTGGGGCGCAACGGCGATGATTTTGAGTGAGTTTTTAGAATTAACAAAGCTCTAATTTTTATTCTAAAAAAGTTTTCAAAAGTTCTTCAGCTCCTTTAAATGAAGATATTTTTCCTTCCAAAACTAATTGCTCAATTGCCTTCAAACGGCTTTGTACTGAGGGGTCATGGTAGAATTGTTTTTTTAAAGATTGTTCTATGGTGTCGTGTAGCCAATAGGTCGATTGTGCTTTTCTATTATCATAGAAATAATTATTTGATTGTGTAAATCGTTGATAATCAAGGATTAATTGCCAAATATCCGCGATACCCAGTTTCGACAAAGCCGAGCAAGTGACCACTTGTGGTATCCATTGGTTCTCTTTCGGAGGGAAAAGATGAAGCGCATTTTTATAAAATACCTTAGCTTGTTTTGCCATTATCTCGCGTTCACCGTCGGATTTATTGACAGCCACTAAATCTGCCATTTCGACGATGCCGCGTTTGATGCCTTGCAATTCATCGCCTGCACCGGGCAGCAGAAGCAATAGGAAAAAATCGGTCATCGAATGCACTGCCGTTTCGGATTGCCCGACGCCTACCGTTTCAACAATAATGACTTCAAAACCCGCCGCTTCGCAAAGAATAATGCTTTCACGAGTCTTACGAGCCACGCCACCGAGCGAGTCGCCCGCAGGAGATGGGCGAATAAAGGCTTTTTCTGTCATAGAAAGGTGCATCATCCGCGTTTTGTCCCCTAAAATACTACCTTTTGATACTTGACTGGTCGGGTCAATGGCTAATACGGCAACATTTTTATCTTCCTGCAAAATATACATACCAAATGATTCTATAAAAGTGCTTTTTCCTACGCCGGGCGTGCCTGTTATGCCAATACGGATACTGTTGCCAGAATGCGGCAAGCATTTTTCAATGATTTGTTGAGCTAAATCTTGATGATTGTGGCGAGTGCTTTCGATGAGCGTGATGGCTTGACTCAGCAAAACCCGATTGCCGACAAGGATGCCCTCTACGAACGCTGATACTGAGGGGGTGTCTTTTTTTCTGTTAAAATGAAAATCAGGATTGATACTTTCCATGAAACGAAGTTAAGACATTTTCAATAAAAACAAAAAAAGCAGGGGTCCTAAGACGCCCTGCCTCAACAATTTCATCCAAAACGAATACAAATCAATAATTCTTATTAATTTTTTTCTTAGAATAATTACGTGCTTTCTTATTTATAGGCTGTTTTGGATTACTTTTCTTAGATGCTGTATCGGGTGTTATTTCATACAATTTATTTTCACTTTTTTGAGTGTTGGGGTTTTTGCTTTCCCATATGCCAATCTCAAATAATACATTTTCTGAGTTGTCATTTTTTTCATCACTGTTTGCAACGGCGTTGTTATTATTAATCTCAATTAGGCTATTTCTACTCGCTGGTGCGGATTGAACATCTGTTTTTAACGCTGGTGCATTATAATCTACAACTTGAATATCATCGTTTTCTTCATCATCAAGAGAAAGAACTTCAGGAATATCTAATTCATTGAGGCGGTAATTTTCAATATTTTGAATTAATTTGGAAGCATAATTAGGGTCACTTGCATAATGGCAAACCGATAATCCCTTTGCCCAACCACGATAATCAGTGCGTCCGAGCTTGAAAAGGCTACTGTAACGCTCCCGATTCATCAAAAAGTCGGAATGGTGGCGATAAGATTCTTCTGCCGAGCCATATTTTATAAATCGAGAAGGCATTGTGTTGCCCCGTTTGTCTTTGTCATCATCATATTGAGTGATATAATCGCCGTCAGCAGAGTTATTCCATTTAATACCAAAGTGATTATTGGCAATTTGAGCCAATTTTGAATTACCGCATTGCGATTCGAGGATACCTTGAGCCAAAATAATGCTCACAGGGATACCACTTCGGGCGGATTCAAAAGAAGCCAGATTGAGATATGTGGAAATATAATCGGCAGTTTGTTGCGTCCTATTAATAGGTGCAATGGCGTGTATGCTGATAAATGCTGCTAAAAGTACAGCTAAGAGAGCGGTCTTTCTCATAGTAAGTAATGGATTCGTTAGGATGTTATTTGATGCTGTTCCAAAATTGCTGTGCTTACCAACTACACGCAGGGAGACGTGTAAGAAGGGGAAAATTGACATTTGAAAACAATCAGGAGGGAGACATGCCTGATTAAAAAATTGTAATTTAAAGACGATTAGAATAATTCAAAAGCTATGCCAAGAGGCTTATAATTCAATGTATCGAAATATATGATAGATGTTGAAATAATTTATTTATTTTATTTAAAAATTTATAACTCATTGATTATCAAATATTTATGGATTTTAAAAAAAATATTTTTTTATTGACTTAAATCAGGTAAAAATGAATGAAATGTCATTGCGAGTCATAGCGCGGCAACTGAGGGAAGGTAGGCAAGCATGAATAAGCGTAGAAAAATAGTGGAAATTTGGAATTGAGTAGGAGATATGTAAAGCAGACAATCAGATATTGTGTATTTATTTTTTAGGTTTATAAAACAAAACAGTACTATTTTCTTTTGTGAAAATCTCTATGGCTACACGTTGTATATCTTGAGCTGATACTTTATTGTAATTGTTGATTTCGGTATTGATAAGATTGGCATCGCCCAAAAGCTCATAATAGGCTAAGTTCATGGCTTTATTCAAAGCACCTGCATCGCCGAACGCTTGTTGGCTTTCAATTCTATTTTTAAGTTTTTGCAATTCATTTTCTGCAATCAAATCATTTTTCAGCAATTCTAACTCTTCCCAAATAGCTGCTTCTGCTTTTTCGAGAGACGTCCCTTCGCTTGGTTTTCCTTCAATAACCACCACACTGGGGTCAATATTACCCATTTGAAAACAGTCAATTTCTGAAAAAAGACGTTGTTCTTTAAGCAATCTTCTATAAAAACGTGAGGAAGAGCCATTAGAAAGCACATCGGTCAATAAATCCACTGCATAATAATCATCATCCCTACGTGCGGGTGAGCGAAAGGCAATGTACAAGGCTTCGAGCGGCACGTTGGATTCTACCACCTTACCAATAGAGGAGGTTTGACGGGGTTCAGTCGGTAACTCACGCAGCGGTACAGCACCTTTTGGAATATTACCAAACCAATTTTCGATGCGCTGAATCACCCCCTCAGTACCACCGCACTTTTCAAGGTTACCGGCAACGACTAAAATCGCATTATTGGGAACATAAAATTTTTTGTAAAAATCCTTTACTTCTGTTAAGTTCGCTTCTTCAATATGTTTTGGCTCTAAACCGATGACGGGCCAACGATAAGGATGCACTTTATATACCATTTCGCTCATCAAATGCCACATATCGCCGTAGGGTTCGTTGAGTGTTGTTTCTTTAAATTCTTCTACAACTACTTTGCGTTGCACATTGAAAGTGCGCGCATTGATGCTCAAAGCGAGCATTCTGTCGCTTTCAATCCAAAGCAATGTTTCAAGATTTTCGGCAGGAACGGAAGCATAAAAATTGGTCATATCGTTATTCGTAAACGCATTATTTTCGCCGCCTGCATGTTGGATGGGTTGATCAAAATCGGGCACATTGGCTGAGCCTGCAAACATCAAATGTTCGAACAAATGCGCGAAACCCGTTCTGGTGGGGTTTTCATCGCGGCTACCTACATCATATAACAAATTGACAGCTACCAATGGCGTACTGTTATCTTCATGTACGATAACGCGCAATCCATTATTGAGTATAAATCTTTGAAAATCAATCATTTATATAGCAAAAAATTTATTCTTTAACCTTATTTTTAATTTCAACGCTCATCTACAATCACTTCATCCTCGCCTGTTTTCAATTTTGTACTGCGTGATTTCAAAGGATTTGAAGTCATTTCAGTATATTGTAAACGGTTTCTGGCTATGTCAATAGCCATATAAAGTGCCTTGCGAAATGACGACGGATTAGCTAAATTTTGACCTGCAATATCGAAAGCCGTTCCATGATCAGGCGATGTGCGAACCGCCGAAAGCCCAGCCGTATAATTCACCCCTTCGCCGAAAGACAAAGCTTTGAAAGCCACAAGCCCTTGATCATGGTACATGGCTAAAACAGCATCGTACTTTAAATGTTGACCTGAACCGAAAAAGCCATCAGCAGGGAAAGGACCCATCACTAAAATATGTTGCTCTTTCGCTTGCTCAATAGCTGGGCGAATGAAATCCTCTTCTTCGCTGCCGAGCGCACCTTCGTCACCTGCGTGAGGGTTGAGTCCGAGAACGGCAATGGTTGGTTTTTCAATAAAAAAGTCAATATGAAGGGTTTCGTTGAGGATTTTAATTTTTTGTAAAACCTTCTCGCGCGTGATATTTTCAGTCACTTTACTGAGGGGTAGATGGTTGGTGACCAAGCCCACTCTCAAATTATCATCGACGAGCATCATCAGGCTTTCAGCTATGCCCAAGGCATCTGTCAAATATTCAGTATGTCCAGGGAAAGGGAAACCTGCCATTTTCATGGCTTTTTTATGAATCGGAGCCGTCACGAGGGCGTCTATTTCACCTGACTTCCACTCTTTTACTGCCATTTCAAGGGCTTTGAAAGCATAAATACCGCCGACATCGCTGAGTTTTCCGACTGAGATATTCACATTTTCCTGCCAACAGTTGACCACATTTACCTTGCCCACTTCTGCTTCTTTTGCCGAGTGAATATTAGCGAATGGAAACTCTACCTGTACAATATTTTTATGATATGAAACAACTTTTGAAGAGCCGTAAATGACGGGCGTACAGTATTTTAGTAATCTTTCATCGGAAACCGTTTTTAAAATAATTTCCAAGCCGATACCGTTTATATCTCCTATCGTAATGCCTATTTTTAATTTCTCCATTTGAATTGATTGCGGAAATCCAGTTCCGTTTTTAATTTATTTTAAAAGTTTGCAAAGATAAACAAAATTATATCACACAATCGTTTATCTTTTTCAGTAGATTAGCCAATTATGCTTCAATTTTCTAAGATTGGCTTGAGTTTCGATTAGTTTTAATATAAAGTTGCTTTCGTAAAGTACAAAATTTATACATCATCATCCTAACGACTCCTTTGGAGAAAATACATTTTTTATGAATCAATCGCTTCTAAAATTCATTTTCATTTTAAATGTTATGGCTATTCAAAAGCCCATTTTTAGTCAAAATTATACGACTAAAAAGACTGCCGCGGGCAAGTCTATAAAAGCATACAATGAGGGTGTAAAATATAATATGGCTAATAAATTCGATAAAGCACTCGAATCTTTTACCGACGCGCTCAAGGCGGATGCCACTTTTATTGATGCTCAAATCCAGCAAGCCGCCTCGTACTATAAGCTCGGAAAATTGGCTGATGCTGAATCGGCTTTTGAAAAAGTAGAGAAAATAGACCCTAATTATGAGCCTGAAATCCTCTATTCGTTGGGTAATATTGAGTTGAAACAAGGGAAAAACTCAGAAGCCATTGGGCATTATGAGTTGTATGCCAAATCCTCAAAAGTAACGGCTGAAAAGAAAAAAAAGATTGAAAAAGTAGTAAAAGACGCTCGATTTGCTGAAAATGCTATGAAAAACCCAGTGCCTTTCAATCCCAAATCATTGGGCGATAAAGTCAATACCCCTCAGTATTCGGAGTATTTACCGACCTTGACAGCGGATGGCGAAACGCTCATATATACGGCACGCGTCAACAAACAAGAGGATTTCTATATGTCCAAAAAAGTGAATGACGAATGGCAAAAAGGTGAGCCAATGACCGAACTGAATACGGATGAAAACGAAGGCGCGGAGTGTATTTCTGCCGATGGCAATCTCTTACTTTATACCGTTTGCAATCGTGTAGGTTTATTGGGCAGTTGCGATATTTTTTTCTCTCAAAAAAAAGATGGTAAATGGACGCCGCCGCGCGGCTTTTCGCCCATTAGTTCAGCGGCTTGGGATTCGCAGCCTTCTATTTCAGCCGATGGCAAGACCATTTATTTTGCCAGCGACCGTGCTGGTGGATTAGGAGGGAAAGATATTTGGTACGTCACTTTTGAAAATGGAAAATGGAGCGAAGCCCGCAATATCGGCAAGCCCATTAATACGCCCGAAGATGACCAAACACCTTTCATACATCAAGACGGCATGACGCTTTATTTCACTTCAGAAGGGCATCCGGGTATGGGCGGCAAGGACATTTACGTCAGTCGACGGCAAGCGGATAGCACTTGGGGAGAGCCTCAAAACTTAGGCTATCCTATCAATACAAAGGACGATGAAGGCACTCTTTCAGTCGCTATTGATGGCAAAACTGCTTTTTATGCAAGGAATATCAATCAAACGGGCATTGGAACAGCTAACTATGACTTATTTTCATTT
>JAYTON010000220.1:0-2284 GCA_043747725.1 Saprospiraceae bacterium | reverse complement strand
ACGCAGCTTTCCGTCATGATGTTCCTCGAGTTTTTTATCTGGGGAGCGTGGTATGTGACGATGGGCACTTATCTCGCCACCGTCCTCAAAGCGGATGGTTTTCAAATTGGGGCGGCTTACAGCGCTATGGCTGTGGCATCTATCATATCACCATTCTTTATCGGCATGGTAGCTGACCGTTTTTTTGCAGCGCAAAAGCTTTTGGGCGTTTTGCATCTTGTCGGAGCTGCTTTGCTATATTTTTTGACAACTGTTGGCAGTGCTGACACATTTTATTGGATATTACTCCTGTATTCATTGACTTATGCACCTACCTTATCCCTTTCCAGTACCATTGCATTCCGTCAAATGACGGATGGAAGCAAGCAGTTCTCAGGCATACGCGTTTGGGGGACATTGGGTTGGATTGCGATTGGTCAATTGATTGATAAAGCCTTTCATATATCACCTGAGGACTTGGCAATGACCTTTCAAATTGCAGCAGTTGTATCAGTATGTCTCGGCATTTTCAGTTTCTTTTTACCGCATACACCACCGACTGAGAAGGGGAAACCGACGAATGTTGCTCAAATATTGGGTAGCGATTCGTTTGTATTATTTAAAGACAAATCGTTTGTTGTCTTTTTCATTTCAGCCATCCTTATTTTCATTCCACTCTCCTTTTATTATAGCCAAACTAATCAGTTTTTAGTAGAAGTGGGGATGAAAAATGCAACGAGTAATATGACATTGGGTCAAATCTCCGAAGCATTATTTATTCTTTTGATTCCTTTTCTTATTAACAGCATAGGCATCAAAAAAATGATTATCATAGGCATGGTTGCTTGGATATTGCGTTTTATTTTGTTTGGATATGGTAATGCGGACGCTAATTTATGGATGCTTTTTGCGGGCATAATTCTACATGGCGTATGTTTTGATTTTTTTTATGTCACCGGACAAATATATACGGATGGTAAAGCAGGAGATAAAATAAAAGCTGCCGCACAAGGCATGTTGACGATGGCAACTTATGGTATCGGAATGTGGGTTGGTACTTTGCTTTCAGGCATTGTCGCAAAAGCCTACACAGTGAATGGTGTACATCATTGGTTAGAGATTTGGTTGATTCCAGCTGCTATTGCCGGTGTCGTTTTACTGCTTTTTACCTTATTTTTTAATGAAAAACAGAAAATTGTTGTACCAGAAGTGTAGTAATTTCTAATTTCTAATTCCTAATTCCTAATTCCCAATTATAAAATTCCTAATTCCTAATTATTATGCAAAACATAGCTATGCTTGGCTCAGGTTTTATCGGGCGATTTTATGCGGATTCGTTGATAGGATTGCGCAGCAAAGATAAAATAGCGAGCATTTACTCTCGCCGCGAAGAAAGTGTCAAAAAATTCGCAGAAGATTACAATGTGCCGCATACAACGACCATTATGGAGGAAGCCATCGCACACCCCTCAGTATCCATCGTCTGTATCGCTCTGCCCAACAACTTGCACGAAGAAGCAGTGATGCTTTGCTGCAAGCACAATAAAGCCGTGATGACCACGAAGCCATTGGGCAGAAATGCTGCTGAAGGTAAACGCATGTTGGATGCTGTTGAAAAAGCAGGCATATTTAATGGTTATTTGGAAGATCTCTGCTACACGCCGAAGTTTTTAAAAGCCTTAGCGAGTGTTCAAAAAGGAGCGATTGGTCGCATTTTATGGGCAAAATCAAGGGAAACACACCCCGGACCTCACAGCGATTGGTTCTGGGATTTGGAACAAGCAGGTGGCGGCTGTATTTTAGATTTAGGTTGTCATTGTGTCGAAATTTCAAGAAATTATATTGGAAAAGATATAAAACCCATCGAAGTCATGTGCTGGGCAGATACACAAGTGAAGCCGATTGATGCCGAAGACCATGCCATCGCATTAGTGAAGTATGAAAACGGGGCAATCGGTCAATTTGAAGTGAGCTGGACGTTCAGAGGTGGGCTTGACCTGCGCGATGAAGTGATGGGTACTGAGGGAACCATTTGGGTGAATAGTTTTTTGCGGACGGGTTTTGAAATGTTCACAACGGGTCAGGGCGAGGGTTATTTATCTGAAAAAGCGGAAAGTAATACGGGTTGGCTCTTTCCGGTAGGCGATGAGCTGAATGAATTGGGTTATAATCATATGTTTGCTGATATGTTTGATTCCCTTGAAAAAGTTCAATCGCCAAGAGAAACTTTCTACGATGGATATGTCGTGAATGCTATTTTAGATGCTGCGTATAAGTCAGTCAAAACCAAGCAATGGGAAACCGT
>JAYTON010000219.1:0-1534 GCA_043747725.1 Saprospiraceae bacterium | reverse complement strand
TTTAATTAGTTAAAAGTGAAATCCTGCCAAAGGCATCTGTTCGGGAGAAATCAAAAAGTGTGAATCATGTAAGTCTTAACTCTAATTGTGTAACACATTTCAAGTTGAATACTTTCAACTTTGTAGGGTGGAAATTCATTCACACCTGACCCGACAGTTACGGGGATTTAAAGAAAAAGAAATGAACAAAGAAATCGTAAAAGGAACATGGTCTGAGCAAAAAGGCAAACTCAAACAATCATTTGCTATTTTAACTGACAATGACTTGATGTTTAGCGAAGGTAAAAAAGACGAGATGCTCGGCAAAGTCCAAGCTAAACTGGGTAAAACAAAAGAAGAATTCCAAAAGATTATCGCGGAACTTTAATTCTCTTGTTTTATAAAAGATACCGTTTAGCGATGCGTTAGGCGGTATCTTTTATTTACTAAAAATGAGGTGGAAATTCCTCAAACAGGGATTTTTTCTACTGGCATACTTTTTTAATAAATAATGTACTTCAGTTATTAAATTAAAATTATCATCTAAAAAGAACATTCAATGCTTCCATCTCCTCACACACACCAACTCGATGCAGCACTTATTCCGATGTTTGCTAAAAACGACCCCTTAGTATGGGAGCATGTTTACGACAATTTTGCGCCACTGATGTACGGGACTATCCTCAACTTAACAGGCGATGAAGCCATAGCTGGAGAGCTGTTGGAGCAGGCTTTTTTGGATTTAAAAAAGAAAAATATACTAACTCAAATATCTACAACAATTTGCCATAAAATACTTAGACATACTTACAAATTGACAGTCAATCATTTGAAAGCTATTGGGTTATCACCTTCAAAAACACTTTCTACTGATGGTAATACTACTCACATCAATTTGTTTTACTTTGAAGAAACGACTGTAAAAGACGCTGCCCTCTCAACAAATTTAACAGAACAGGAGGTGAAAAAAAATCTTCGTGCGGAGGTCAACTACCTGCGAAATCTTAAAAAATAAAATGATGTTAGAAGTCAAAAAAGAAGGCATATTACTCAGTAAATCTACACTTGGCTTTGAAAATGAAGGTGTACTCAATCCTGCCACTATCCGTGAGGGGGATGATGTGCATCTTTTTTATAGAGCCGTCAGTAAAGGCAATTACTCCAGCGTCGGATATTGTAAACTCAAAGGACCCCTCAGTATAGAAGATCGCTGCGATATACCGATAATTTTCCCTCAATTCGACTATGAATCGCATGGGATTGAAGACCCTCGTATCACTAAAATCGACGACCTTTATTATATTACTTATACAGCCTACGATGGTGTCAACGCACTCGGGGCTTTGGCTACTTCCAAGGATTTGATAACTTTTGAAAAACACGGACTCATTGTAGCTCAAATTGTTTATGATGAATTCAAACGACTGGCTGCTTATAAATATACACTCAATGAAAAATATGCGCGTTTCAATGATAGAACACGCCTATTGATTGTCACCGACAAAAGGATTTTGTTGTGGGATAAAAATGTGGTTTTTTTTCCAAGAAGAATCAA
>JAYTON010000218.1:0-5475 GCA_043747725.1 Saprospiraceae bacterium | reverse complement strand
AAAAAAATTTTGTTTTTAAAAACCATCAACTTAAGTGAAGACAAATATCGGAGAGAAATCCAGTAATGAATTGATTATCAATTGATTACACAATGAGATTTAGTTAAAATCGATACTTGTATTCGTTTTTTTAGATGCTTCACCAACCATAAAAATTAGAACCTCGGATTATATATAATCGGTGGTAATTTACTCTTTCCAAATTCTTTGCCAAGATTGTATTGCAAAACAATTTCGTGCGTTCCTTGCGATACAGTTTTTATGGCACTCAATGTAATATCATAAGAATAAGCAAGCATTAACTTAGAATTTAACTTCAAACCTCCAAAAGCGGCGATGGCATCTTGACTATTTTTATTGTATCCTCTAAACGTTGCCCCTAAAAAAATATTATCATTGTATCGCACAAAGGTAGAAAAATCCATCTGAGTTTGTACTGCATCTGATTTAATTAACATTGAAGGGTGAATTGTTATATTATTTGTCAAATCAAAACGCACTCCAACAAGAGCAAAATAATTTCTTTTCAGCACAACATTAATATCACTTTGACCTGTCAATTTCAATTTAGGTTCTAAAATATTGCTTGAGGAAAGTCCACCTTCAAATTTTTCATTTTTAAAAAAAATCCCCACATCGAATGTGGGCGTCGTGCCGCTTATAGATACTGCTGATAAAATTTTATCTTTATGATCAATAACACCTTGATTATAATCGCCTTCGGGTGTCCTCAATTTTGCGCTATTCAAAGATCCTTGTACGATTCCTCCGGCAGCACCGAATGATAATTGCCCATCGCCCATTTTGATAATATAATTATAACTTGCCTTTGCCGTTAAACCATTCCGTGCACCGATACTTTCATTATGAACATAAAAGCCCAATCCGCTGCTCACAATACTGAGGGGTAGCACCACATTCAAATATTGTGTCACAGGATTACCATCAATGCCTACCCATTGCGAGCGGAAACCGCCTGTGGCTTCAAGTGTGCCTTTTAAACCTGCCGCCGCAGGATTTACTCCGTAAGGATTCAACATATATAAGCTATACTGAGCAGGTTGTTGTGCATAACTGCTTGATAGCGAGAAGATTATAAAAAATAATAAGACGTAAATCTTCTTCATAGTAACGCATTTAGTATTAAGTGATATATCATTGAGTTTAAAATGTAATAAAAATTTAAAACTTAACAACCATTTTTTTCATCTCTTCAACGGTTTTAACAGGCAATTGGCAAGTATAGTTTTGGCACACATATATATACGTGTTATCCGCTACTTGCCTACCCCTTAGTAAAGGTAATTTTTCATCTTCTTCAACGCTTGCCATCACTATTTTATTAGGTAAAAATATCGAATTAACTTGCAATGCTTTCTCAAAAGCCCTTTCACCGACTATCGCTATTTCATAAGGTGGTTTCACAGCCGATAAAACCACACTTGCCCATTTTGCAAAACTCGACGAATAACGCTCTATCACTTCTAAAACCGAACTCAACATATTCATTGACAAGGTTTTATACATGTTATTGTCAAATATAATTCCAAGCCGCATTAAGTTTCTCGCCATTGTTGAATTGGCTGATGGCGTTGCGTTATCGTACAAATCTTTTTTTCTCAGCGGAATATCCTTTTGACTTTCAGACGTAAAATAAAATAAATTATCTTCTTTATCAAAGAAATGCTCTATCACGTAGTCCGTATATTCGCTGGCAAGATATAAATATTTTTGATTGAAACTAATACTATATACGTCTGTTAACGCTTCTATTAACAACGCGTAATCTTCTAAGAAGGCGTCGTACTGAGTGATACCGTTTTTATACGTATGATAAAGCCCTTTATTGCCTTCTTTTTTAAAGTTTTTTAGAATAAAATCTAAGTTTTCCACTGCTACAGCCTTATAATGTGCATTACCCAATGCTTCATACGCTCGCGCACAAGCCGAAATCATCATCGCATTCCAAGAGAGCAAAATTTTATCATCCAATCCAGGCTTAATGCGTAAGTCTCTGATTTTGAATAACTTATCGCTGCTTTCTTTTATTTTTTTCTTTAAAAAATGAATATCTAACTGCTTCAACTCAGCAAATTCTTCATAACTTTTATGCCGCCAAAGAATATTTTTTTTCCCCCAATTGCCTTCTTCTGTCACATCATAAAATGCGCAAAATAAAGGTGCATCTTCTCCTAAAATTGTATCAATTTCAGATTTATCCCATACATAAAATTTGCCTTCAACACCCTCTGAATCTGCATCGTAAGCTGAGTAAAAGCCCCCCTCAGTATGGAGCATCTCTCGCTCAACAAAAGCCAATGTTTCTTCAATAGTTTCTCGATAAATATCTTTCTTCGTCATTTTAAACGCATCGCATAACTCATTGATTAGCAAGGCGTTATCATACAACATTTTTTCAAAATGGGGAATCAACCACTCTCTATCTGTCGCATAACGCGCGAAGCCACCACCAATTTGATCATAAATACCGCCTTGAATCATCTTTGTTAACGATAACTCGGCGTGTGCTAAAGCTTCAGGATTTTTTGTATAAAAATAATATTCTAACAAGTACTGAATACACATCGTACCCGGAAATTTGGGTGCGCCACCAAATCCACCTTCTACACTATCAAAACGTTGACGTAAACTATAAAAAATATTATCCAATAAATCTGTTGTAAAAAGAGACCCTTCAGTATTTATAGGTGATAAGTGATTAGCGATGGGTGATTTGATATAATTTTTATCTGAATTTTTAATAATATCCATCATTTGATTGGCTTGCTGCTCTACAATATCGTGCTTATTATGAAAAGCATTCGACATATTGTGCAACACCTGCCGCCATGATGGGCGTCCATGCGCCTCTTGTGGCGGATAATAAGTGCCAGCAAAATACGGGCGACCATCGGGCGTGAGAAAACAATTGAGAGGCCAGCCACCGCCGCCGCTGATAATTTGACACGCTTCCATATATATTTGGTCAACATCGGGGCGTTCCTCTCTATCCACTTTGATGTTGATGAAATGAGCGTTCATCATCGCAGCCGTCTCTTCATTTTCAAAACTTTCACGCTCCATCACGTGACACCAATGGCAGGTGGAATAACCAATACTCACCAATATCGGCTTGTTTTCAGCTTTTGCCTGCTCAAAGGCTTCGGGTTTCCAAGCGTACCAGTTGACTGGATTGTGAGCATGTTGGAGTAGGTATGGAGAGGTTTCGTGGATAAGATTATTCATAAGAACTTTTAATTTAACAAACGCCTTTTTATTGAAATGGTTGTAAAATACTAAGAGGGGTGTTCACTTAAAACTCAAAACTCAACCCATCATACGCCAGCTCAACACCCGCAGGCAAGGTCAAATTAACGTCTCTTATTTTACCCATGTTGTGATTGATGTGAACGAAATAGGCTTTTTCGGGCTTGATTTCTTTCACAATTTCGAGGGCTTGAGCGAGGTTGAGATGCGAATGATGTTCTGTATGATGTAAGGCATTGAGAATGAGGATTTTAGCACCTATTATTTTTTTAAATTCAATGTATTCAATTGATTTGCAATCAGTTATGTAAACTAAATCATTGAATCGAAATCCCAGAACTGTATTGCCCATGCCATGAGATACTTCAATTGGTTGAATTTTAAAATCGGCTATTTCTATCATTTCATCTTTTGAAATATTGACAAAATCTAAACGTGGTGCGCCGGGGTACGGATTTTCATCGAACGCATACGCAAAACGCTCGCGCAAAGCGGCTTGTACTGAGGGGGTGGCATAGAGCTGAATGTGTTTTTTGTACCTAAAATTGATGGGGCGAACATCATCAAGTCCCGCAATATGATCGTTATGTTCATGCGTGAAGAGGATGGCTTCAACATTGTCGGCACCCGCTCGCAGCATTTGTTGGCGGAAATCGGGACCAGTATCAATGACGATGTTTTTATCGCCAATTGTAACCATTGCAGAGGTGCGCAGGCGGTGGTCTTGGGGGTCGTCTGAAGTGCAAATAGCGCAATGACAACCGATGACCGGAACGCCTTGAGAAGTACCTGTGCCGAGAAAAGTGAAACGCATCTAATTTTTAGTTATTGATTATTGGTTATTTGCTGCGTAATCATCGAATTACTAAATAACGCCCATAAAAGTACGCTTGTCTATTTGTATTTTACGAATATTGAAAAAATTTCTAACTTTCGGGGTTTTAATTTTAAAATCAAATTCAATCAAACTTTATCTAATGAAAAAATTATTTATTCCTTTTTTACTGATACAAACGCTGTTTTTTACCTTTTATACTGAGGGGGTTGCTCAAAAGGCTATCACGCTTGAAGATATTTGGCAAAAATACACCTACCGAACCAAAGGCGTTCCGGGCTTCAACTTTTTGAAAGACGGTAAACATTACGCTACTTCCGAAGGTAAAAATATTATTAAAAATGACTTGACAACAGGTCAAGCAGTTGGTAAAATTTATGAAGGCACAACGGCATTTGATGATTATACTTTTAGTGCCGATGAATCTAAAATTTTACTCTCAAAAGACTTGGAAAGTATCTATCGGCGCTCATCAAAAGGCAGCTATCAAGTGTGGGATGGTAAGGCTTTGAAACCGCTTTATGCTAATGCCAAACAGATTAATCCGACTTTCAATAGTTTGAATACTCAAGTTGCCTTTACAAGTGATAATAATTTGTATATCAACAATTTACAAAATAATAAAATAATACAAGTGACGAAAGATGGTGCTAAAAATAGCATCATCAATGGTTTATGCGATTGGGTATATGAAGAGGAATTTTCGTTTACGCGAGCGTATGAATGGTCGCCTGATGGGATGAAAATTGCCTTTTTAAGATTTGATGAATCAGCAGTGCCTGAATACACAATGCAGACTTATGACAACACGATGTATCCACATAATGTCACGTTTAAATACCCCAAAGTGGGTGAAAAAAACTCGGTGGTGACGGTGTGGATTTATGATGTCAAAAAGGGTGCTTTGAAACAGGTTCAAACTGGCAAGGCTGAGTATTTCCCCCGTTTGAAATGGACGCCTGACAATCGGTTGATTGTTTTTAAAATGAATCGTTTGCAAAATGAATTGGAACTCCTTTTGACAGATTCACAAACGGGCAAAACGACTTCATTATTGAAAGAAACCAATAAATATTTTGTAGATTTGGAACTCAATGACGACATTGCTTTTTTGAAAGACGGTTCGTTTATCAAATCGTCTGAATCGGATGGTTATAACCACATTTATTTATATGATAAAAATGGAAAAATAATTCGCCAACTCACAAAAGGCAATTGGGATGTCAGAAAAATATATGGTTTAGATGAAGTGAATGGAGAGATTTTTTATCAAGGGTCGAAGATTGCACCGATACAAAAAGAGATATATTTTGTCAAATTGGATGGTTCAAAAGACCATGCTTTAGGTGGTAAAGATGGTGAAATGGGTGTGA
>JAYTON010000217.1:0-15146 GCA_043747725.1 Saprospiraceae bacterium | reverse complement strand
GATTATAAGGAACCATCCAAAAACCTGTACTAAATTCTGGGGGCATCCAACTTTTAGCACCTTTAGCGGCTTCGTCCATAGAGCGAATGTCATAATTGTACATTTTCACAACGGGGTGCGAAACGATGATACTGTCAATGATTGCCTGTATAGTTATTGGCTTTTGAGCCTTCGCCGAAAGCGTCCATAAAAAGATTAAACCGACAAAAACAGACCGTATTCCCTTCAAAAAATGCGTTTCCCGAAGGTATCGGGATGTGCCATTTACTGAGGGGGGGTAATTTTTACCGTTGTTAGATTTAGGAAATTTTAAAAATTTCCTAAATCTGGCAATCCTTGCTTTATCCTTCATTTGCCGTTGTTATTAAATTGTTTATGCCCCGCTGTTTAATCCACTTAATCATTTCAAACCCTACGAGATATACAAAACTTGCGGCAAGTGGAAAAATCCAATCCCTCATAGTTAAAGCTCCTGTATGCAAATAGAGGTTAAAAAAGGATGTATAAATAATGGTTAACATCGTAGTCAATGAAAACAACATTCCCCAAATCAGATGAGGATTTGAAAAAAGAAAACTATCAAAGACACTGCCTTTGGTACGGATGCAAAAGATATTGATAAACTGGGTCAAAATAATGGTAATGAACGTACCCGTCACGCCTGTTGCGTGTTGATTGACTTCTCCTCTATGAAAATAGAACACAATATTGAAAACAATCACTGCTAATAAACCCCTAACGATGCCTGAACTAAGCACTTGTAACATTACAGTACGGTTCATCAATTGTCCTTTTTGGCGAGGAGGGGCTGTCATAATGCTGTCATCAGCTTGGTCAAAAGTGAGCATCAGAAGCGGCAGCATTTCACCGATTAAATCAATCAATAAAATATGAATGGCTAAAATGGCAATGGGTTGATTGAAATAAATGCCGATAAAACCATACAGTACGCATACCAATTCTGCGGTATTAGAGGCGAGTGTCGCAATGACATTCTTTTTAATGTTGTTGAAAATAGTTCTGCCTTCTTTTATCGCTTTTACGATTGTAGAAAAATCATCATTCAATAGCACCATTGCCGCCGCTTCTTGAGCCACTTTTGACCCATTTTGCCCCATAGCAACACCTATATCTGCTTTTTTCAAACTCAATGTATCGTTTACACCGTCACCCGTTACGGCAACGACTTCCCCCATTTCTTTCAATAAACTGACAATTTTTAATTTATCATCGGGCGACACACGGGAGAAAACTACTGTTCTTTGAAGCAACCCCTTTTTAATGTCGGCATCACTCAACGTCATCAATCGTTCTTGCGTAATCACTTCGGGCAATGACTTATCAGGATTGGAAAGCCCTATATCTTTTGCAATAGCCCGGGCTGTTATTTCATTATCTCCCGTAATAATGATGATGCGAATATGGGCATTAAAAGCGTCTTGGACGGCTTGCGGTACTTCATCTCTGCAAGGGTCAAACATGGTGACAAATCCTGCAAAAACAAGGTTGCTTTCACTGTCTTCTATCGTGTATTTATCAGTCGGATTTTTGTTGAGTTCTTTATAAGCAATTGCAATAACTCTTAATGATTCTGCTGCAAAGAGTTCTGAATGCGCTATCAAAGCTTGTTTTTCATCTATGGTCAATGGTTTTATTTGTCCATGCACAATTTGTTTATCACTTACCTCCAATAGACTTTCAATAGAGCCTTTCACAAAAACAATAGGTTTGCCCTTATCGTCTCGAATAACCGACACGCGTTTTCTCACTGAATCAAATGGGAAAAGTTGAAGACGTGGAAATTCCTTTTCCAATACGTCGAGTTCATAACCGCTTTTCATAGCCAACGTACAAAAAGCACACTCCGTAGGGTCGCCAATGCCATACCATGTTGGATGAAATTTATCGGGTGGATTGACAGACGACGTGGAAGAAAGGTACCCAGCAGTGATGAAAAACTTATATTTGTCAAGTTCTGCTTGCTCTAATGCTTGTAATGTATGGTCAAGAACTTGCCCTTCGGGTGCATAGCCTGTTCCTGTAATGGTAAAAGGTCGTCCGTTAAAGACACAATTATTAATAGACATTTCATTTTTAGTTATCGTTCCTGTTTTATCAGAAGCAATAACCGTTGAACTGCCCAATGCTTCAACAGAGGATAATTGTTTAACAACTGCTTTCTTTTGTGCCAACCTGCGGACACCCAAAGCCAAAGCAATAGAAATTTGTGCGGGTAAACCTTCTGGAACCATTGCGGCAGCAATACTAATGGCAAATACCAAAGCGGCTGTCACTTTTTCACCTTGTGCGATACTAAAAAAGAATAAGATAACGCCCAAAACAAGCGTAATAAGGGTAATCTTTTTAGCTAATAAGTTTATCTCTTTTTGAAGCGGTGATATATCCTGTACTATTTGTTGTGATTTACCTGCTATTCTGCCCAATTCTGTTTGCATACCCGTCCCTATGACTAAGGCTTTTGCCTGTCCTTTGGCAGCCGTTGTTCCCATAAATACCATATTGCCTTGTTCTGCAATAGAGGCATTTTCTTTTACGGTTGTTGTATGGTTTTTCTCACTTGCTTGTGACTCACCCGTCAGTATAAACTCATTGACATATAGAGAATGGCTTTCTATCAAACGCATATCGGCGGCAATGCCGTCGCCTTCATTTATAATCACGACATCGCCAGGGACAATATCTTCACCAGGTATTTGACGGGTTTTTCCACTGCGAATAACCGTACATTTTTCAGTGATTAAATTCTTCAACGACTCTAAAATATTCTCTGACTTCCAATCTTGATAAAAGCCAATAAACGCATTGACCACAACAATAATAGCGAGTACAATGCCGTCACGGTATGAACCCAATTGAAAAGAAAGCATACTGGCAACAATTAAAAGTATGACCAAGAGATTATTAAATTGCGACAATAGGATTTTCCACCATCTACGGGAAGCCGTACCTGTTATTTTATTCGCACCAATCGTACTGAATTGCTTTGCTGCTAATTCATCCGATAAACCAGCCGAGGCATCCGTTTTGAATTGTGTGAGCAATTCGTCTATATTTTGTTGATAAAATGTCATTATCCTATTTTTTATTCAGAATCATCAATTAATTCTACTGCCCCATGATTGTTCAATTCCCATTCTTTTATAATTTCAAAAACGATAGGCGTAACGAGCATAACATAAATCGTAGCGGACATAGTACCACCAATTAAAGGAATAGTGATAGCCAACATCACATCACTGCCCGCACCTGTTCCCCATAAAATAGGAAATAAGCCAAACAGTGAAACAGAAACGGTCATCATAAAAGGACGCAGCCGTTGTGTTGCACCTTTGATGACATACTCCCTTAATATTGCATTTGTAATAGATTGTTTGGAATTGCCATGAGCCGCCACCATGTTTTTCATGGATAAATTGAGGTAAATCGTCATCAACATAACCGTTTCAATTGCCATACCGAACAAAGCAATGAAACCGACGGCAACCGCTACCGATATATTTACCCCAAAATAATACACGCCATAAACACCCCCTATCAAGGCAAACGGCACTGTAATCATAGACACAATGGCTTCTTTCATAGAGTTATAGGTAAAGTACAAGACTAAGAAAATGATAACCAGAACTATAGGCAGAATAAACGTCAAGGTTTTGTTTGCCCTAAGTTGATTTTCCCATTGTCCACTCCATTCAAGGAAATAGCCTTTTGGCATTTTACTTATCATCGTATTTAGTTTTTTTTGCGCTTCTGTAACGGTACTGCCCAAATCTCTTTCTCTAACATTAAACAAAACGGTACCCCGAAGCATGGCATTTTCTGAATTTATCATCGGCGGTCCTTCGGCTATTCTGACATCTGCTACCGCTTCTAAGGGTATCGAGCCGTAACTCATGGTTTGTACCTGTAATCTTTTCAACATTTGGAGATTCCCTCTAAACTCTTGTGCAAACCGTGCATTGACTGAAAACCGTTGCCGACCTTCAACCGTTGTCGTCAATTTCATACCGCCTAATGCACTTTCAACCACCGCATTTACATCGTCCACAGTCAAACCATATCTGCCTATTTCATCGCGTTTCACGGCTATTTCAATATACTTGCCACCTGTTATGGGTTCAACATATAAATCTTTCACACCAGAAGTACCTGCCAAAGCCTGCCTAATTTGTTGTGCAAAAGCATATATCGTGTCGAGATTTTGCCCATATACTTTTATACCAACATCCGTTCTGATACCCGTAGAAAGCATATTAATACGATTGATAATGGGTTGTGTCCAGCCATTTGTAATACCGGGTATCTGCAACTTCGCATTTAACTCATTGATGACATCATTTTTTGTTAAGCCTTTTCGCCATTCATTTCTGGATTTGAGTAAAATAATCGTTTCAATCATACTGACGGGAGAATTATCGGTGGCTGTATTCGCCCTACCCGCTTTGCCTAATACATGCGCAACTTCCGGTACTGTTTTGATAATTTTGTCCTGCACTTGCAACAATCTTTTAACTTCTGAATTGGAAATATCGGGCATCGTTACGGGCATAAAAAGAAGCGAGCCTTCATCAAGTGGCGGCATAAATTCTGAACCAAGTCTTGTAAACATAAAAATACCAATACTTAATGCGATGAGATTTAGGAAAATGACTGTTTTACGCCACCTCAAACACAGAGAAAGCAAAGGCGTATAAACTTTTTCTAAAATTTTTGTAATAGGGTTTTTCCCTTCTGGTCTCAATTTCCCTTTAATCAAAAATGAAATCAAAACGGGTGTTAGGGTAATAGCAAGAAAGGCATCTACAATTAAAATGAAAGATTTTGTCCAAGCCAACGGAGAAAAGAGTTTACCTTCCATGCCTGTTAAGAGAAAGACAGGTAGAAATGAGGCAATGACAATAATAGTCGAATAAAACACACCCGGACCTACTTGTTTTGAGGCACTTTCGATGATGCTTAACCGTTCTTCATTCGTTAGAATTTCGGGGTCTCGTTTGAATATGTTTTTTATCCAGCCCATACTTCTATCTTAGAACTAATGAAATTGATTGGAAACGTGGCTTTCAAATGCCTCAAAATGATAAAAATACTGAGGGGAGGTATCGAATTAGGAAATTTTTAAAATTTCCTAATTCTGTTTCCTATCCGCTTGTTCGTTTTATCTGTTCATCACAAATATGCCGATAGCTATTTTCCACCATCACGATACCATCATCTACCACGACACCAATAGCCAAAGCAATACCCGTCAACGACATAATATTGGAAGACAAACCAAATGTTTGCAATAAAATAAACCCAATGGCAACAGAAATAGGCAGTTGAATCAATATCACCAAAGCGCTGCGCCAGTGAAAAAGAAAGACAAGTATCACAACCGAAACAGTTATCAATTCTTCTTTCAGCGTGCCTGTAACCGATGCGACTGCTTCTTCAATTAAAGTGCTGCGGTCATAAGATGTTTTAAAAGTGATGCCTTCTGGTAACCCTTTTTCAACTTCTTTCATCTTTAACTTGACGGCTTTTATCACTTTATCAGCATTTTCACCATAGCGCATGACGACTATGCCGCCCACGACTTCGCCTTCACCATTTTGGTCAAAAATGCCCAGCCGCAAATCGCCACCCATTTGTAGCGTCCCCACATCTTTCACTCTTACAGGAATGCCATTGTATTGCCCTAATGCGATATTTTCTACATCTTCCTTGTTTTTTATATAACCCAAGCCCCGAATAATGTAAGCCATATCACTCATTTCAAATTTTCGTCCACCGACATCATTATTATTGGCTTTCACTTTATTCATCACATCCATCAGCGTAACATTATAAAATTGCAGCTTTATAGGGTCTAATAAAATCTGATATTGCTTTTCAAAACCACCAAATGAAGCCACTTCTGCCACACCTTGTACGGTTTGCAAAGCAAATTTCACATACCAATCTTGCAAGGCACGTTGTTCACCCAAATCAAGTTTGGGTGCATCTAAATGATACCAAAAGATGTGTCCAACGCCCGTTCCATCGGGACCCAAAGACGGTGTTATGCCTTGCGGGAGTAACCTTTGAGCGTAGTTTAATCTTTCCAAAACCCTTGTTCTTGCCCAATAAACATCAACATTGTCTTCAAAAATGACATAAACGAAACTCATCCCAAACATAGAAGTCCCGCGAATATTCTTAATTTTAGGAATACCCTGTAAATTGCTCACCAAAGGATAGGTTATTTGGTCTTCCATGACTTGCGGGCTTCTTCCCATCCATTCAGTAAAAACAATCACTTGGTTTTCACTCAAATCGGGAATCGCATCAATCGGGTTTTGCTTGATAGAGTAAATACCCCACGCAAATAAAACACCCGCTAAAAGCAGAACAACTAATCTGTTCCGCAAAGCCAGTTCAATGAGTTTTGGAACCATGATGTTTAATTTTTATTTTACTATCGCACAAGCTGAAAACTACTCACAACAACTTGCTTTCCCCTCTTTTTTGTATAAAGCATTAACTCTTTTAACAATGCCGAAAGGCTGACAGAAGCATACGCAATTAGCGCATCGGCTGCACCATAATAAATGTATAGCGTATCTTCAACTAAGGTGGTGCCAGTCGGGAAACACACATTATTGACTTCTCCTTTCAATTCCCACGCTTGTTCGGGTTTAAAGAAAGGATAGGGCAGTCGGGCAATTTCTTTTTGTGGATTTTCCAAATCGAGCAACGCCGCACAAGCTGAATAAACATAACCTTCTATGGTATCATGAACGGCATGATATATCAATAACCAGCCGTTTTCTGTTTCTATCGGTGGACAGCCACCACCTATATAACTGACTTCGTGGTTATATTTTGGTGAAAGCACTATGTGGGCATTAAAATCAAGAAAATAGCGTTGCCAAAATTCCGTATTGAGTTCCTCTAAATTATTTACTGCAACGATTTGAATATCAGGCTTTATGCGATGCAGGAAGTACAATTTACCACTTATTCTCCTTGGAAAGAAAATGACATTTTTATCCCAAACCAATACTTTTTTGCCCTGCTTTCCAAGAACACGCTCTCGTTCATTGTAGCGAAGATATTTTCCATTAATAATACATTTACATTCAGCCAGATGACTGAACTCATCGTAAGAAATCTGAGGAACTATTAATCCCTTCTTATCGAAATGCTGTAAATCTTTTGACACCGCTAATGCTCCCAACGCATTTACGCCGTCGTAAGCCGTGTAAGTAAGATAAAAAAGATCATCAATCTTTGTAATACGGGGATCTTCTACGCCATGCGATTCATATTCCAATTGTGGAAAAAGCACGGGTAGGTCATAACGTTCTTCCATCGCAAAAGGACTTTTCAATTTGCAATAGCCGATGCTTGAGTGATTGCCTTGACCCACCGCTCTATAAAAAAGGTGAATAAAACCGCCTTCGCTTATGACCGCAGGATTTAAAACACCCGCATTTTCAAAACCGAGCGTGGTTTTCTGTAAGAGGATTCCTTCTTTTTTAACCCTTATCATCATTTATTTTTTTTACTAATGCAATCATTTGTGAAGGCGATAAAGAATTAATGCCATTACCCACGGCAGCGTAAAAAATAACAAAATCCATTTGAAATCTGAACCAATCATAAAGTTTACAACTGTCATAGCGCCTATTGAACTGATGCCAGAAAGGGCAACAATACCATAAGCTCCGCGTGTACGTGTACGAAATGAGGTGAATGCAATAAAAATAGTCAACAATCCCGTTGTGAAAATGTAACAGCCCATCACCCAAAATACTTTTCTCAACCACATCTGCAAACCCTGCATTTTGTCTTGCTCTATTGGCAAGGTTATTTTCATATATCGTAGGTCTTCAGGCAATAAGGACGGGCGAATAAAAATAAAATAAATACCCATTGCCAAAAGTAGAAATCCGCCAAATGCAAGTATGGGTGCTGAATAGGGTTTGAGTTTTATCATTTATACCATTTCAGATTTGTAAAGTGCTTATATCCGAATAATAAATTGTTTAAAACAGATTTATACTGAGGGGGTGTTTTCGCTTCCAATATACGCATAGACTTGCTGTAAATTGATTGCCGATTTACAACAAGCCTGTTGCTTCCGCTTGATTATTTGGCTAAATCACTTTCAAGCATTGTTTTCTTTTCCTGATATTCTTCGTTCGTGATTTGACCAGAAGCAAAGCGATTCTTTAAAATATCAAGGGGTGATTTTATTCTGCTTCGCTGACCAGGAATTTCATAAGGCGATGCAAAAATTGTCAACAAAAACATTACCCAAATGAACCACCATATCAGGTGCATCCCGCCAACGTGATAACCATCATACATCATGACTTTTGATTTTAAAAGTGAATGAATCAATTCTTATTATTTCATTTTTGAATCAATATTATTAGAAAAACAATGTTAAAGTATAAGCCATTGCTTTGTAATTATTGTGAACGTCTCCACTGATTTCACCATTAGCGTCTAAAATGGCACACGTTTCAGAATCGGTACTATCCTTTATATACATGACAACTGTACTATCGGCATTATAATAGAACCCAGTTTAGTGCCGTCAATATAGACATCGCTTTTTGCATCAATAACCCGTCCTTTCGAATCAACGGTTTGTGCAAAAAGGCTTTGGCTAATAAACCCAATAACGAAGAGAATAACAGCAGTTAATTTTTTCATTGTATTAAATTAAAAAATTGATTGAATAAAATGATAAATGCTTATACAAAGTGTATAGGCATTTATCATTCATGTTGAAATTTATTACTCTACAAAGTAAGCCATTGTTTTAAAGATAAATAGTGACCAAAATCAGTAAGATACATGATGTAGGTTAGTGCAAGCCATTTTAAAAATTTCATTTTTAATTACTTCTGAAACATTACATTAGGTTGAAAAACATATTGAGAAACATAATCTCTATTTGTTGTAAGCGGTAATTGATAGGCTAATCCTAAAAAGAAACTATTATTGATTTTCACCTTTACTCCCAGAAGTAGGTTGGAAATAGGACGTGCGTTTTTCTCTGTAACACCTGATATTTCAGTAACAATAAATACGCGTTTCGATGCTTTAAAAACCAATGACGCGCTCCCTTCTGCTAAATCTTCGAGTGGGCTATAATGCAGCACTTGATTAAAAGCAATTTGGGAATTTGAAAGCGTGGTAGCAAAGCCAACCAATGTATATACCTTGCGCTTTGCTTCTTTACCCAGTGGGAACTCAAATTCTATAATGGGAGAAAAGCCATTCATGCCATTTTTACTTTTTAGGACTAAAAATTGAAACATCGCTTCTAAGGTCGCATCGTTAAATAAGCCCTGACCGCCAAGAAACAAACCAACTGTTTTTGAAAGCCCTGTTTCAAATTGAAAATTGAATTCTGTATTCGATTTACCTTCATTTTTAGTGGATAAAGCGGCTATCCTCAAGCCATAAGTGCCGACATTTAAGGGCATACCCATGTGCGTAAAGAAAGCCATAGGTAACATCATGGGGTTTTTCATATCCATCTTAACTTTATGTTGAATAGGCAAAGTATCCACGCCCATATCCATTTTTGGCATCTGCTGGCTGTATGCGGAAACTATGTTAACCCCAAAAATAATAAATAAAAACAAGGAGAACTGCGTGAATTTGCGATTTGAACTTATATATTCTTTCATTTTATACTTTTTTAAAATATTATTAGAAATGTTTAAGACTGAGTTGAATCATTCACACATTTTGTTGATTGTATCATTTAAGCCTAATTCGCTTGAACCTGCCTATTAGCTTCAATAAAGGGTTATCAATACGTTATGGTTATCCCTGCGCCCAAACCCATGTCACTATCATAATGAGAAGACACTGAAAAGTATTTGGTTAAAATATAACGTCCACCCAGCATATATTCTCGGTCTGTATTGAGCATAAAATTCAATCGCAAGCGGTTTGTCAAAGCTATATCTTCTCTGCCCAATTGAAAACGGAATTTACCATCACTATCAACCCTTGCATCTGCAACTAAAAACATGGGTAGCGTATAAGCTAAGCCCAAAACGGCTGCTTTACGATTATTTTTATTGCTTTTTTGTCCGAACATATTGGTGTCTTCACTACCGAATATGTTTTTATCTGCCGATGGGTTCAATTGTTTAAAATGATAATCAAAACCAACATAAGGCAATAACCACTGCATTTTGCCAATATATCTGCCAAATGTCGTCTCACTTTCATAGCCTTTTCTGTCATTTAGACCCAAATGCCACGCCGTTTGAAAAATCCAACGGGCATTGCTGCGATTTAAAAGACCATCGCTTCCGTTGCTTTCTAAACCTATTTTAGCCATTGTGTAATACGGATTGTGCGCTTTGTGCATGATATGCATCGCCGCTTTAGCATCGGGTACTTCTGGATTTGGCGGTGAATTTTCGTAACTAAATATCCTACCCATACCCGCCGCCATATGGTATAAAATGTGGCAATGAAAAAACCAATTACCGCTTTCGGTTGCGGCAAATTCGAGGATATCTGTTTCCATTGGCATAATATCTACGGTGTGTTTAAGCGGTGAGTAGTCGCCTTGACCGTTTAAAACACGGAAAAAATGTCCATGCAAGTGCATCGGATGCCGCATCATTGAGCCATTATAAAGGATAATTCGGACATTTTCGCCTTGTTTTATCAATATTTTATCCGTTTCTGAAATAGATTTATTGTCCATCGTCCAAACGTAACGGTTCATATTACCCGTTAATTCAAAACGGATTTCTTTAATTGGTGCATTGGGTAAAGTCGTTTTTTCAGTTGAGCGCAACATGGCGTAATTTAATGTCATAATATCGCTTGATACTGAGGGGGTCGTTTCCATCGCTTTATCTCCGTGATTCATGCCTGTCATTTTGCCCATTGCCTTATCTTCCTTATCCTTCATTTTCATTCCTTTCATATTGTCGTGATTCATACCTTTCATGCTCGACATTTTATTATCTATTATTTCAGGATACATCACATTATTCATATCCATTTGTTGCGCCGACATATTCATGCCCATATTCATCATATTGCCGTTTATATCCATCATGGCATTCATCATTTTCATTCCTTCAAAATATTTCAATTTTGGCATTTCAGGAACGGTCATTTCCATACCATTTCCCAAAAATAAAGACGTGAATTTGGTGCGGTCTTCGGGCGTTGCTTTTAATTCATAAGCCATATTATCGGGAATAGACACTATAATATCATAAGTTTCCCCATTGCCCATGATGAATCTATCCACCTCAACGGGTTCAACATCTTTACCGTCATTGGCAACAACGGTCATTTTTCCACCTGCATATTGTATCCAAAAATAAGAAGACGCGCCGCCATTAATCAAGCGAATACGCACTTTATCGCCTTTTTTATACTGCGTTTGCTTTTGGCTAACTTGTCCATTGATTTGAAAACGGTCGTAATAAATATCGGCTACATCCATCGGCAAAATACGCTTCCAATCACTCAATAATTTAGTACCGAAATACCCTTTCACCACCGCCTCTCCATAACTTTGAGTTGAGCCTTTTTTAATGGCATACCAGTCGGTTGCGGTATGTAAACTACGGTTTATTTCACTCGGATTCGCATTTGTCCATTCACTCAAAACGACCACTTCTTCGGGCAGCCCCCCAACCCCCAGAGGGGGCGTAAGTGACTCCCCCTTTGGGGGTCGGGGGGCTATAATAAATGCCCCATACAAGCCTTGTTGCTCACCCAAATCATGTGAATGATACCAATACGTGCCATTTTGGACAATTGGGAAAGTAAAAAGATGGGTCGTATTTGGCAATATTGGTGCAGTCGTCAAATAACTAACGCCATCGTATTGATTCGGTACAATAACTCCATGCCAATGCATAGAGGTGGCTGTTTTCAAGCGATTATGCACATAAATCAAAGCCGTATCCCCCTCAGTAAAATGCAGAGTTGGGGCAGGAATTTGACCATTTATGGCTAATGCTACAGCGTTTTTGCCTGTAAAATTGACGGTTGTATCGCTTACGTATAAGTCATACCTTACCGTTTTTGAGGGCGTGTTAGTGGCATTTTTTTTTATAGAATTGACACTGGATTTTGCCTCAGATTTAATGGGTTTATTGTCCATTTTTTTAGTTTCCATCTCCTTCTTTTTTTCTTTAGAAGGCTCTTTAGGCATGGGCATATTATGCTCTTGGGCATATGCAAAAAGATGTGTAGCTAAACTAATAGCTATTAAGATTATTATCTTCATTTTATTATTTTATTTTATTGTTACTTAATTTTAAGCAACAATAGATTAAAGTATAAAATATGGATAAGTACAGGTAGTATTATAAATTGTAATTTGCCTCAGTTGTTAATAGGGTTAAGCGGTCTTAGGTTATATTTTTAATATGCCAAATTAAAAGGCAAATTGTTTTACATATCAGCGAATCATTTTCTTTTTCGGAATCTGGTAAACCATACCAATAGTCCAAAAAAGATGATAAGCACGAATACCCACCAACCCATGTGCATTCCCCCAAAACTATAGCTATTATTCATCATGATTTTTGATTTTTAATAAACTTTTCAGGATTCATTTTAAACGCCTCTTTGCAATCTTTAGAATCGAAAAAATACTCCACGCCTTTGTATTCATAGGTATAAGCTTCTGATTTATTCACTTTCATTCCACATACGAAATCGGTACTGTTTTCAGTAGTAGAAAGGCTACTTTTTTTAACTTTTCGATGTGTTTTGGCATCCATAGCATTGGAAAAACAATGCAAAGTACAAGCCATTGCCTTATAATTATTATGCACATTTCCAATGACTTTACCATTGGCATCTAAAATATCGCACGTTTCGGAATCTGTATTTTGCTTTACTTGATAAACTACAGCACCTTCCGCATTATAATACGTTAAGCCGTCTTTTCCCATTCTGCCAAGTATTTTGCCTTTTGAATTGACCAAAACGCCGCCTGATTTAAGAAAAGCTATAGGCTTACCAGTGGCATTTTTCACGATGCTATCCATTGTAACAGAACCCAATTTAGTACCGTTAATATAAACATCTCCTTTTGAGTCAATGACACGTCCTTTTGAATTAACGGCTTGTGCAAAGAGGCTTTGTCCTATGAGCCCAAGGACGAATAATATAGCAACTCCTAATTTTTTCATTTTATGAAACTTTAAAATAGATTTACAAAAAATTATACTTTTAATCAATACCCAACAAGTATCATCTAATTTAATTGTTCAGCATTTACTGTTTGATTTTTTAAATAAAATAATGCAATGAAGCGCAAAGGTGCGTATATTTTTAAGGATAGATAAATAATGATGAATGTCAGTGAGAAGAATGACGATGGTTGGGCTGTAAGCGATGAATAAAACTATTGAGCCGACTAAAAAAAGGCAGCGTAAATTCGCATTCGACCATGCAAACCTAACAAGCGTCAATGCAATTTTTCTTATTTTTCATTTGAAAAAGTTTAGTTTGAGAAAGACTTCCCACAATACAAATGCAAAAGTATGTGCTTTATTACTATAATTTGTTACACAATTCTTTTAATAAATTGCATAGTTCACACATTAAATAAATAGTCAAATGTCTATTTTTAAATCGAGTAGGAGGCTGACGATTATTTCGCCAGCCGTCCTCTCACACCACCGAGCGTACCGGTCTGGTACTCGGCGGTTCATTAGGAACGTTGTTTGTACTTGACGTAAAGTTCACTTAACGATACATAACCTTCTGATTTAAACCAATTATTGTTTAGACTTCGGGTGAGTATGGGGCTATGAGCAGTACGCCAATAGCCTTTTCGAGTATTAGCCCACTGATAGGCTTGTTCGGGATTTATTCCCAATTCTTTAAGCCGTTTTATCCGTGTCCTTACTCGTTTCCATAGCTTCCATTCACACATCCGTAGGCGGCAGCGTGTCCATTCGTCTATGGCTGTTAGATGAGTTTTGCAATCCGCTATCTTAAAGTAGTGTATCCACCCTTGTTGTACTTGTTGGAGGGATTATATTCTATCCCATGTACCTCGTGGCTCACGTCTTTGCGTTAGCTTCTTGATTTTCTCTTTCAGCCGTGTAATAGACTTTGGTGCAAGTCGTATGCCCCTGTGCCTTTGGATTTTATGTGAAATCCAAAGCCTAATAGTACCATTTTCGAGGGTCGTCTTATCCCGCTTTTCTCTCCGTTTATTCGGAGGTGTAAAACTTCCTCTATAAACTTAGTGATGCTGATTTTGATGCGTTCTGCCCCTCGTTGGCTCGTACAATAAATGCTAAAATCGTCTGCGTAGCGCACAAATTTATGTCCTCGCATTTCCAACTCCTTGTCCATGACATCTAAAACGATGTTCGACAGCAGCGGACTCAACGGACTCCCTTGCGGTGTACCTTCTTCATTCCGACTTATTACGTCCCCTATCATCACACCTGCTCGCAGGTATTGTCCAATCAGGTGTAAGACCCTTTTATCTTTTACCCGTTCGCTCAGTGCATCAAGTGGTCGTGGTTCACTCGGTCAAAGAATTTCTCCAAGTCTATATCTACTATGTATGTCCGTCCGTCCTAAGTTCACATAGCTTTGCGCTTTGCTCACCGCTTGGTGCGTGTTGCGCTTTGGTCGAAATCCGTAGCTATGCTCACTGAATGTTCGTTCCCATAATAGTTCTAACTCTTGCGCTATCGCTTGTTGCAATAAACGGTCTAATACCGTCGGTATCCCCAATAAGCGAACTCCACCATTTGGTTTCGGTATTTTAACCCGTCTTACTGCTTTGGGCTCGTATTTGCCTTCCAATATCTCCGCTTTCAAGAACACCCATGCTCCGTTGAGGTAAGATTGCAGTTCGCTCGCTTTCATCCCATCTATGCCCGAAGCACCTCCATTCGACACTACACGATGATAGGCTCGGGTGATGTTCTCCTTGCTTAGAATCTTGTCTAACATTTTACGAAAAGTAAGTAAAAAAAAAATTACGTTTGACGTAATGTACGCTGTAAATCCTTGATTCTTCAACGCATCCGATAAATTAGGCTCTCTTGTTTCCTCTCAGTTTTCCAAACCTACCCACCACAAAAGGTCTCGCTGTTCTTCTAAATATTCTCCTAAAA
>JAYTON010000216.1:0-3062 GCA_043747725.1 Saprospiraceae bacterium | reverse complement strand
TTTTCCATAACATTTGTTTTATTTTGTGGTTGATTTAATATGCGTTGAACTCTAAACAGCAATTGATTCTTACGATTGCCAGCAAATGCCAACGCCGGTTGATACATCGGATAATATGCCATTTCTTGAACCGTCACCAAAGCTTTGGCATAGTTCATAGAGCTGCCGCAGATTTCGATGGCGACATCATCGCAGCAGTTTTCTCTTTCGTTTCGGATGATGCTCGAAATCCACCACACCGCCGGATGAAAGTAAAACAGGGCTTCGATAACACTTTGAATGATGTTAAAAATATAGTCCTTTCGCAAAACATGCGCTATTTCATGGGCTAATATGGCTTCCACTTCCGTCGGCGACAAGCGATTGATAGCCCCAATGGGGAATAAAATCATGGGTTTCATAATGCCCACTACCATAGGCGTACGGGTAAGTGCGGATTCAACTAATTCTATACTTTGCTTTACCCCGACCTTATTTTTCAAGGCATCTAAAGTCTCTATCCAATATTCATCGGCAGGGAAATTCAAGCGACTGCGGAGGTAATAACAATAGCTGATACCGCCTAAGAGTTTGAGTATAAACAAGGCTACACCCATTGCCCAAATCATGACAATCAATGGAATATGCTCGTTGAAATACGATTTAAACGTCGCTAAACTCAATGAGCCTGAGTTGTCAACCGTAGGGCTTTCCAAGGTCGGATTCACCGTTTCATTCAAAAATACTGAGGGGGTACCGTCGGGAATAAAGCGCATAGCACTGGCTTCCTTTGTGAAATCATAATAGTGAATAAAGGTCGCCATTGCCGATAACAGCACCAACAAGAGTGACGCATTCGCTACCCAATACCGAACCCTCGCCGGTTGTTTACGCAACACAATCATGACAATGCCCATGATTAAAGCAATCGCAATGGCTTGCCAAAGGGAATGAATGACCATCCAACCGAGGGCATAATCGAGGTTTTGGGAGAAACAGGCGAAATTAGGTTTCATTGTGAAATTGGTGATTAGTGATAAATGCTGAGTAATTGAATAAATTATAGATGAGTGCTTTGATTTAAGTTTTCCCCCTAACCCCCAATGGGGAATACCTGAGGAAGAACTGGAAAATAAAAGCTCGAATGTTCCATACTTCCAAAGCGTTCCCCCTTGGGGGTTAGGGGGAAAACAATATACAAATCAATAATGACTATTCATATTCCCATCAAAATCAAAACCTTCCTCCGTAATATTGCTCACAGTTCCTTTGAAATAAAGAGAGAAATCAGGTTTCAACACTTTGCCCAAGCGGCTTTCAATCCCTTTTTTATACTTCTGAAACACCTCAGTACTGAGGGATTGACCATTGACGATAAATACGCCTTCTTCCATCATAACGGAGCATTTATTACTCGTGAGCAAACCATCGCGTTTGAGTTCTTGAAAAAACCATGAGAAGATTTTCTGATGGCGTTTATGCATTTGTTCACCAATAACGCCCATTTTATCACCGATGACGCCCATTTCATTGCCTATTTGACCCATTTTATCGCCAATACCTCTCATCTCTGTACCGACATTGCCCATTTTATCACCGATAGCTCCCATTTTTGTACCGACGTCACCCATTTTATCACTCACCTCACTCATTTGTTTACCGATGGCTTCTCTTTCATCATCGGTTTTAGCTTTTTTCATCTTGGCTTCTAATTCATGCAATTGTTTTTCGTAGGGTTTCATCTTGAGTTCCCATTCGCGCATCTCTGCTTGAAAGGGTTTCATTTTGTTCTCGAATTGCTTCATCTCCTGTTCGTAAGGCTTCATTTTGAGTTCTAAAACCTTCATTTCAGCTTCTAATTTTTTCATTTGCTCATCAATATCTACTGTATCCGTTAGGTTTTGATTAGAAATCGGGTCAGCTAATGAGGGGGTGTCATTGGCAACAGAATCTTTCTTTTGAAAGGCAAATAAGGCAATGACGCTGAGGCATAAAGTGATTGCAAATATCTTTTTCATGGTTAAGGGTTTTTTTAATTATTTAAAAATATTTTTCCGACACATAGTTAACATTCATGAATCCAGCCTATGTGTTCTATCTTAACTATGTGTCTAAAGAAACGTTAAAAGAACTATGTTTAAAAATCTCGTTTTATCTCTCCCCGTTCGATTGCCCAAATCCATGTATTCTCAATCGGATATATTCATCCAAGTCGAGGTTTTTATAGCCTTTTTCTTGCATATCCTTGATATACTGAGGGGTCACGCCATGTATTTTCATCTCTACTGCTTTATTGAGCGTTACTTCTTTAAAGCCCATGTCTTTATAACCTTTGATAAAATCAGTGGTGACACCATGAATCTTCAATTCAACAAATTTACTGAGGGGTACATCTTTATAACCCATGTCCATAAAGCCTTTGATAAAATCAGCTTGAACGCCATGAATCTTCATTTCTACCATTTTAGATGGCGACAAATCTTTAAAACCCATATCATTCACACTCTTCACATATTCAGGTGTGATGCCGTGGATTTTAAACTCCACGATTCTATTAGGCGGTAAAGACTTATAGCCCGCTGCTGCAATACGGTTCACGTACTCAGGCGTGATGCCATGAATTTTAAACTCCAATACTTTTTCAAAACTGAGGTCTTTATAACCCATTTCGCCAAAAGATTTAGCCGTTTCAGGATTAATACCATGAATCTTAGCCGCTAAAAGGTCTTCATTAGAGAGTTTGCCAAAGCCAGCTTTATTCATTTGCTCAATATAATCAGCATCGATGCCATGAATTGCAAAGGCTTTCAAATCTTCATTGTTGAGCTCAACACCGCCTTTTTGTATTCTTTCAACATCCATTTTATCAATGCCATGAATCTTAGCATCCACTATTTCATCAGGTGTTAATTTCTTCTGACCTTTTGATATTTTATTGATAAAAGCTGCATCCACGCCATGAATTTTCATTTGAATGGCTTCATCCAAAGATAGCTTTTGACCCGTATTGGCAATATCTTTCAAATAATCTTTATTCAGCCCATGAATTTTAGCTTCCAAAATTTGATCTAAAGGCACATCTA
>JAYTON010000215.1:0-23174 GCA_043747725.1 Saprospiraceae bacterium | reverse complement strand
TCCATACTGAGGGGGTCATTGAAATCAAGATTCGAAAATACCAAACGCAAATCTTCAAATTTGGGGCGGTTCTCAAGCTTCCAACGCTTCTTAATGTTCTCATTATCAAATACTTCTACATTTTTAAAAAAGTAATATCCTTTTTCTAAAAACTCATTGAAAAACGTCACCCGCTCTTTCATCAAGCCTGCAAAACGCGCTAAAGAGTCTTTTGAGAACTTGTTAGTGAGATCGGGCTGTGGCTGATTGTGGTTCATCATCCAAATAATTTTTATTGACTCATCATTAGATTCCAAATTTTTCTTTTTAATGGCATTTAGTAGGTCTTTATTGGTCTTTAGTAGGTCTTCAATGGCATTTAGTAAGCCTTTTGCCAAAACCTCATTAGGTGTGTGCATGATGTATTGGTGATTGAACCATTTGGCTTTATCATAATCGAATCGTGCGCCTGAGTTATTGATTTTTTCTATTGAAAATTTTTCAATTAATTCTTCCATCGAAAAAATCTCTTGGTCTGTACCACTATTCCAACCCAATAATGCTAAAAAATTGATGACCGCCTTAGGGTCAAAACCTACTTCACGGAAACCATCAAAAGATTCTTCAGCCGTTGCGCCTTTCCATGAGAGAGGAAAAACGGGGAAGCCAAATTTAGCACCATCTCGCTTCGACAATTTGCCTTTACCGTCTGGCTTCAAAATCAAAGGCAAATGAGCAAATCGGGGCATTTCTTTTTCCCAACCAAATGCCTTATAAATTAAGACGTGATGACCTGCACTCGGTAGCCATTCTTCACCTCTGATGACATGCGTTATTTTCATCAAATAATCATCTACGATATTCGCTAAATGGTAGGTTGGCATCCCATCATTTTTTAGAAGCACTTTGTCATCCAATTCATTTGTATTAAAATTGACTTCATGTCTAATTAAATCATCAATCATAACTGTTTGATTTTCAGGAACTTTCAAGCGGATTACGTAAGGCGTGCCTATATCTATCAAATGCTTTACTTCCTTTTCAAAAAGCGTCAAAGAGTTTTTCATCGTACCGCGTGTAGCGATGGAATATGCCTGATTGCTCTCATTTTTTAGACGTTCGCGCATGGCTTCAATTTCGGCGGGTGTATCGAAGGCATAATAAGCATTGCCGCTATTAATTAATTGCATTGCATAATCTTGGTACAGTTTTTTACGCTCCGATTGGCGATAGGGCGCGTAGCCACCGTCGCCAAAACCAACCCCCTCAGTCGGTTCGATGCCACACCATTTCAGAGCCTCGATAATATATTCTTCGGCGCCGGGTACAAAGCGCGCTTGGTCAGTATCTTCAATTCTTAAAATAAAAGTACCACCGTGTTTTTTCGCTAACAAATAATTGTATAAGGCAGTACGAACGCCTCCAATATGCAGGGCACCGGTAGGACTCGGTGCAAAACGAACTCTAATACTCATATTAATTTGTGATTGAGTGATTTACTATTAAGTGGTTCATAATTGAGTGATTAAGTGATTTGAAATTCAATGGTTGTTTTATAAAAAGCAAGTTACTCTATTTTCAAGCGACAAAATTTTATTTTAAAAGAAATTAAATTTTTAAGTTGAAAATGGATTTTCTGCTAAAAATTAGATTTTTAAGACATTTATTAAGAAAAACGGAAAATAAATAATGTTAAAAGTCGTTTTTCGCAGAAGAAAAAAATTATTTTAAAAATTAAACGAACTAAGGCAGCGAGAGCGAAAAATCAAACGTTTTTCTTGTAAACCGAACGAAGCGAATACGATGCCTCCCAACTTTAATCACCATTTTTAAAATTGACTATTTAAAAAATTCTTAAAAAGGCGTGCAAAAATACGATTTTCTGCATATCACAAGGAGTAAAATATAGAGCGATTAAAAACGCAAATTATTATCACATAACTTATCTAAAATTAATTTACTATGTATCTCGTTAAAACACCTCGACTGATTCAAAATCTTCTGCCGACCTTCACTTGGCGTATCCCGACTGAAGAAAAAGTGATTTATCTGACCTTCGACGATGGACCAATTCCTGAAGTAACGCCTTGGGTTTTGGACACGCTTCGCAGATTCAATGCTAAAGCCACATTTTTTTGCGTGGGCGATAATGTCAAAAAGCACCCCTCAGTATTTCAGCAAGTTTTAGCCGAAGAACATGCTGTGGGCAACCATACTTTCAATCATTTGAACGGTTGGGATTCTGAAAATATTTCATTTTTTCACAATGTTCGGCACTGTGCGAAATTAGTCAAATCGAGTTTGTTTCGCCCACCTTATGGTCGCTTGACGCCTAAGCAGTCACAATTTTTGACAAGGCATTATAAAATTGTGATGTGGGATGTGTTGAGTGGTGATTTTGATCAAACTATTTCAAAAGAAAATTGTTTGTCTAACGTCATGGCTTCTACAAAGCGTGGTTCTATCATTGTTTTTCATGATAGCCAAAAAGCTGCCGAGCGTATGATGTACACTTTGCCGCATGTTTTAGAGCATTTTGCAGGAAAGGGTTATCGTTTTGAAAGCCTGAAAAGCGAGTTGTTTCAATCTGAAACAGCAGTGCGTCAAACGGCAACAGCTTGACTAAATATTTGATTTCTAAAGTTTTATGGTTTAATAAATTTTATTATATTTATACATAAATAAATTGAAAATCCCGAATCTCCTTTACAGGAAAATTTGGGATTTTTTTTAATTAAAAAATCAGTTGCACCAACCGAATTTGCATCCCATTAAATTTAATACGGCATCTTCACTTCCATTTCGACAAATCAAAAACCCAATTTAAAACTTTATAAAAATCCTCCATTCTACTGCCATCAGGCTCTACCTGCCAATAAAAAGGGGCGATGGTAAGCCGAAAATTCACGAAGATGAAAAAAACAAAAACGATTAAATTTAAATATTTAAACCACAGCATTTTACTTTTCAAAAGTTCATTAATATAAAATGCCAAGCCCAAACCCAACAAAGGATAATAATCAATAAACGACCGATAGCCAAACGCATGACCAAACCACCACATACACCAGCTCGCAAAAACATAGGTAATAATCAACAAAACACTCAAAATAAGCCTGCCATTCAGCTCATTTTTCAAAGCCATCCATGCAACGCCCACGAGTGCAAAGACCATTAAAGGTGCATAAAGTAGAAAACCATTGCAAGGGTGAAAAAGTATTTTGTAAAACTGAGGGGTCACCCAATTGAAGGTTTGGTCGTGCATTTCTTTATAAATATTCAGAATCCATTTGCCCGATAAATAATGCCAATACAGCATTTGAGGAACGGCAATCAGCAATATGACAAAGGGAATCAACCAAAGTGTTTTTACATTTTTCAACAACCATTGAAGCCGATTTTTCATTTTTTCAAGGGAAAAAGTATCAAAAAGTAAGGCAAATGGTATGAAAAGGATATTCGTCGGGCGAATTAAAGTAATTAGTCCGAGTAAAAAACCAATGAGTAAAGTGATTTTTACTGAGGGGGTAATTGTCCCTGCGAGCGGAGGGTAGTAAAATTTAGGTAAATAAAAAACCAAAGCGGCTGTCAAACAAAATGTATAAGCATGGCTCATAGTCGGCTCTCGAATGGCATAAAACATCAGATTCGTTCCGAAATATAAGATTATTAAGGTCAACCAAACCGTTTTTTTATTCTCAAAATATCGCCGCAATATTTTATCGATAAAATAAAGACCTAATGCTGTATAAAAACACCCTGCAAAAAGCAAGGCTACTGATATATCATTAGCATATCCATCATCTGTCGGGAGTCCTTGAATTTTTCGGGATAATTGCGCAGCAAAGAAAAATGGAGCTTCCATGAGGGCTACGCCATAAGTGAAGCGGGTTGCTATTTTATTAGTGTTTGGGTAAAATTTATACTCAGCAGGCGTGTGAGTGGGGTAATTCTCAAAAGTGCCATAAATAAAAAGCGCAGGCAGATACATATAATACCCTTCGGGATCCGAGCTTAAAAAATATGAGCTATGATTATTGTGGATAATAGCTGAACCCAACCAATAACTCAAGGCAGCCAACAGCAAATAATAGCGAAATTTCATAAGCCATTAGTCTTTTACACGATTCAGTCCCATCGCTTGGAGCATCCATTTGGGTAGCGGTTTTTCAGGGTTGCAGTTTTTGACATTCAAATACCAACCTATTTTTTTCAAAATGGGTATTTTATGCGTCTCTACAAATTCTATCAGCGTGCCATCTGCATTTTCAATATAGGCAAATCGCCCTGCCGCTTCGCCCATATCGAACGAGTTTGCACTGTCAACTGTGAAGGGATACCCCTCAGTATTGGAGCGATTTTCGAGCTTCTCCATGCCATTGACATCAAAACACAGGTGGATAAAACCACATTCACCCCACATCCGATTTTCAAAAATCTTACGCGGTTGTCTATCAAAAATCTGGACTAATTCAATTTCGGTAGAGCCAAGAAGGTGGCTAAATGCCCCCAAACGCGCTTTTGAATGACGCAACAATACCCGATTACAAGGAAATTGACCGCCGGGCAAGCCTTTAAAATCGGCGAAAACGTTGGTCTCATCATATACTTTTTTATCGTATTGAAGCATATTTTGAAACAAAGCGGTGTCTTTTTCAATATTCGATGTGCCTATCACTACGCCATAAACGCCACCCGTGAGTTTGCCTGTTTTTTGAAACCAATCTTTGGATTCTACGATTTGAAAAATATTGTTGTAAGGATCTTTTACCCAAAAATGAGATTCTCGGTTGGGATTCAAGACTATATCGGACAGGATTTCTACATTATTCTGCTTATAAAAATTGTAGGTTTTTTCAACATTAAAACATTTTATTTTAACTGCAAAAATGCCCTTATCGCCCAGCATGATTTCAAATGCCGGATACTGAGGGGTGTGCTGAGTATGTTTCCAAATCTCAAATCCACCCCCACCTTGCAAATTCATAGCTAAAACAGCATGTCGCGCGCGTGGTTGACCACCTGTATAAGGCAGCATCAAGGCAGCCACTGCCTCTTCATCAAAGATAGGAACATCTACGCCGAAATAGCGGCGATACCATTTCCATGCTTCATAAACGTCCTTGACGCCAATGCCAACTTGCTGTATACCTGAGATGATGTAATTATTATCCATTTTTATACTCCCTCAGTATTCCACCGTTTCTGAAGCATAAACGCCTGATTTTAGTTTTTCAGTCACCGCACCAAAGGCTTTGAGTGTCACTTCAATATCCTCTTTGGTATGAACCGCAGTTGGAATCAAACGCAGCAGCATCATACCGCGCGGAATAACAGGATAAACTACTATTGAACAGAAAATATTATAATTTTCACGCAAATCCGTAATCAATTTTAAGGCTTCTTCAACTTCTCCTTTCATGAAAACGGGCGTTACGCAAGTATTCGTTGCGCCGAGATTGAAGCCCATTTTCAATAAACCTTCTTGAAGTAAGCGGACATTTTCCCACAATTTATGACGCAATTCAGGGTATTTTTTCAACAATTCTAACCGCTTCAATGCACCGATCACCAACGGCATCGGGAGTGATTTGGCGAAAATCTGAGACCGCATATTGTATTTCAAAAACTGAATAATGTCTTTATCGCCCGCTACAAATGCACCTATACTTGCCATTGACTTAGCAAAAGTGCTGAAATATAGGTCAATTTGGTCTTGAATCCCTTGCTCTTCGCCCGCACCCGCCCCTGTATCACCGAGTGTGCCGTAGCCATGAGCATCGTCAACGAGTAAGCGGAAGCTATAGTTTGATTTTAAAGCCACAATTTCACGCAAGCAACCTTGCTCACCGCGCATTCCGAACACCCCCTCAGTAATAACAAGGACAGCACCTCCCAAACGCTCAGCCGCCGCCGCCGCTTTCACTAATTGGCGTTCGCAACTTACAGTATCGTTATGCTCGAAGGCAAAACGCTCACCCAAGTGCATCCGAATGCCATCCATAATGGAAGCATGGCAATCTTTATCATAAACAATGACATCGCGACGGTCAACAAGCGCATCTACGATGGATAAAATGCCTTGATAACCGAAATTGAGCAAATAACCTGCTTCTTTTTGAACATGTGCTGCGAGTTCATTTTCAAGTTGATTGTGGAAACTTGTTTCGCCTGACATCATACGCGCCCCCATCGGGTACGCCAATCCCCATTCAGCTGCTGCATCAGCATCAGCTTTCCTGACTTCAGGATGATTCGCCAAACCGAGATAATTATTCAAACTCCAGACGATTTTTTCTTTTCCTTTGAACGTCATGCGGTTGCCCAAAGCACCTTCTAACTTAGGAAACATAAAATATCCTTCCGCCATTTCAGCATATTTGCCCAATGGACCGGGCGTTAAAAGCCGTTTTTCAAATAAATCCATGCTACTGTTATTCTTTTTAATATTGATATTTTTAACGTTTGATATGTCTTTGAAAGAGAGGTTTTGGCTTTTATACTGAGGGGTCATCTCTGTATTTTGCTCGGTTTCGATTTCAGCCTGCAAGATAGCCTTTTCAATTTTATCTTCATCTGTTTCGTCGCTGAAAAATCCTTTTTCACGCATCCATTCGTCATTATATATCTTGCCGATATAGCGGCTACCATGATCGTGACAAAGAACCACCACTACATCTTCGGGTTTTAGCAGGTTTTTTAATTGCAAAATGCCTTGAACTGCAGCACCCGATGAGTGTCCTAACCAAAGACCCTCAGCCGTCACCATTTTGCGAGCCATCAGAGCAGCATCTTTATCAGTGACTTTTTCAAAGTGATTAATGACGGTGAAATCCATATTGTTAGGTATAAATTCTCGACCCACACCCTCCATCGAATATTCATAGATTTCATTTTCATCAAATTCACCCGTTTCATGGTATTTTTTCAAAATTGAACCATACGCATCAATGCCCCAAACGACGATATTTGGATTTTTTTCTTTCAGAAAACGCGCCGTACCGCATAAGCTGCCGCCTGTACCTGCCGAAGCGACAAAATGCGTAATGCGCCCTTGGGTTTGTTCCCAAATTTCAGGACCCGTTGAATCGTAATGCGTTTGCGGATTATCAGGATTGTCGTATTGATTGACCCAAAAAGAATTGGGAATCTCCTTGCTCAATCGCTCGGCTACGGCGTAATATGAGCGCGGATCTTCGGGCTTCACCTTTGCTGGGCAGATAATCACCTCGGCACCCCAAGAACGCAACATCTGTATTTTTTCTTTGGATTGTTTATCACTCACTGTGCAAACGCAGCGATAACCTTTCACAGACGCCACCATAGCCAAACCAATACCCGTATTGCCAGAAGTACACTCTATAATAGTACCATTGGGTTTCAACAAGCCGCGTTTTTCAGCCGATTCAATGACTCGCAGAGCAATACGGTCTTTAATGCTTAACCCTGGATTAAATGTTTCGACCTTCGCTAAAACCAGTGCCGAGACTTCGGCAACCACTCTATTGAGCTTAATCAAAGGCGTTTCGCCTATCGTTTCAAGAACGTTTTGTTTGTATTTCACGCTTTTAATTTATACAATAGATTTGATTTAACATACAAGTTTAGATGGCAAGATATAAAAGAAGTTTAAATATAGTACACCTATTAAGTTATTTTGGTTGTTAATTAAAGATAATTTACTGTTTTAAAAGCCAACCAAGCAGTTTTTAGTAGGAAAATAGAGGAAAAAGTAACCAAACATAGTTTGATTTAAATGCTCAAAACGAAATTTAATGTGTTCAAGTATAAAATTGCATCAAAAATTAGGCTCAATACTGAGGGGGTAAGGCAGCAATAAAATAATTCGATATTGCTGAAAATTAAAATTTTGTTTGGCAAATAAACTCAATAATTTTCAAAGTAAAGTCATAATTATTGACTTTGATTCAATTAATATTCTGCTTTTTAAGAGAAATAGAAATTAAATTTCTATAAATTCCAATAAGTAGCACTAAAATTTTGAGGAATGAGCCAATTAAAGTATGATTTAAATAGTCAACAATAAGCTAAACGTCATATAAGAATAGGCATTATTTATAAAAACACTCACTAATCGCCATTGAAATTCTATATTTTAATACAAAATTAAATTTCATATTTTCTTGTAATTAAAATTTATATTCTGAAAAAAAAATCTTGAAGAAATAATTCAACTAATTTTACCTTTTTTAGCATTTTTTTAGTTAAATATTAAAATATTGTCTCAATATTCATTTGCTTTGTAATACAAAATTATTGAAGGACACAATTTTATTAGGACACAATTTATGAAATCTACACTCATTTTTATCTGCGGAATCATGCTCAGCATCTCCGCAAAGGCACAATTAGCAGAACCCGTCAAATGGTCTTTTAAAGTTGAAAAAATCAGCACTACTGAGTACAAAGTAACTTTAACCGCTACTATGGACGAGGGCTGGTACGTTTATTCGCAAGACCTATCCGGCAAAGGACCAGTTGCTACACGAATCAATTTTGAGCCATCTCAAAACATTGAATTTGAAGGAAAACCTTTAGAATTGGGCAACAAAAAGGAGGTTTTTGATCAAAATTTCAATATGTCGGTGACAAAATTGCTCGGTAAAACAACTTATGAGCAACTCATTAAACTGAACAGCAGCGAAACCACTTCAGTGAAAGGCAAACTTTTATACATGACTTGCAACGGCGAAATGTGTATGCCGCCTAAAAATGTTGATTTTAATATTGCCTTAAATCCATAATTGCGAAAAACTATTGCCCTATAATCAGCGTTGAAAAAGGCAGTTGGTCTGAAAAGATTAACTGCCTTTTTGCATTTCTCCTTTTTATGTTAATTTTACGAACTATTTATAGGAAAAACCAATAATTGAATTGACAAATCATCGTTTTAGAAGTAAAATTAAACAAATCCATAATCCTTTTTGAGCATTATTTTAAAATTTAAATTTAACCCAATATGAAAAGATTAATAGGAACTCTGTCAACACTTTTTTTAATCATTAATATTCTCACAGCCCAAATTCTGAACCCCGTAAAATGGTCGTTTGAATCCAAAAAAATCAGCGATACAGAGTTTGATTTGATTGCCACCGCCAAGTTGGATAAAGGTTGGAATATTTATACGCAACATATCAGCGGCGACGATGGACCCATTCCGACTAAGTTCACTTTCAAACAGACCCCTCAGTATCAGCTCGTCGGTGGCAAGCCCAATGAGGTAAGTGACCATAAAAAAGCAGGTTTTGATAAGATTTTCGCTATGAATGTAACGAAGTATAGCGAATCTGTTCAGTTTATTCAGCGCGTTAAACTCTTAGCTGCTTCTGCTCAAATCACAGGCAGCGTCGAGTACGGCACTTGCGACGATGAAAAATGCTTACCGCCACAAGACAATAATTTCATCTATAATATAAGTGGTGGAGCAGGTACTTCACGTGGGGCTGCACCCACAACGCCGCCCGCAGTGACGCCTCCAACACAACCGACCTCGACCCCTTTCCCATCGGCAGTAAAAACACCTAATAATAATGCAGCTTCTGCTAATGCCAATAATAAGCCGCAGCCATTTGATATTAAGCCCATACCTGTGCAGCCCGGCACAAAAACGAATGCTCAGAAAATGAATGACAAGGCTGATTGGGTTTTTGAATCCAAAAAAATCAGCGATACGGAATATGATTTGGTTTTTAAAGCCACGATTGAGAAGGGTTGGCATATTTACTCGCAATTTTTAAAAGGCGATGATGGGCCCATTCCGACAAGTTTCACATTCGATAAAAATGATAATATTCAATTATTAGGCAAAGCTAAAGAGGAAAGCCCCAAACGCAGCGAGCATAAAGAGCCTGTTTTTAATAACATGTCAGTCGTGGATTTTTCAGAATCGGCTACGTTTACTCAAAAAATCAAAGTAAAAGATGCTTCAAAACCCATAAAAGGCTCGCTCGAATATGTGGCTTGTACTGAGAGGATGTGTACGCCGCCGATAGAAGTGCCTTTTTTATTCAATTTGGCAACTGGGCAAGGCACTTTGGTAGCTGAAACACCGCTGCCTATTTCTCCCGTAGAGTCAACACCAACAACTCAAGCTGCTATTAAAACGTTGCCCAATCAATTCGCTTTTGATAAAACCAATGAAAATTTGGCTTGTGGTACTGAGGGGGTGATTAAGGATGAAAGTAAAAGCCTTTGGTTGATTTTTCTATTAGGTTTTGGTGGTGGATTGGTGGCTTTATTGACGCCTTGCGTATTTCCGATGATTCCCTTAACGGTTAGTTTTTTTACAAAAGGCTCGAAAGACCGCAAAACGGGTTTGAAAAACGCTTGGCTGTATACATTATCTATCATCGTCATTTATGTTTCGATGGGTCTTTTAGTCACGGGTCTATTCGGCTCTGATGCCTTGAATAAAATAGCGACCGACCCTTGGGTGAATATGGCATTTGGTATTCTTTTCCTTGTGTTTGCAGTGTCATTTTTTGGTTATTTTGAAATTACATTGCCCAGTAGCTGGACAAATAAAGCAGATGATGCCTCCAACAAAGGCGGTTTGGTCGGCATATTTTTTATGGCTTTTACATTGGCATTGGTTTCTTTTTCATGCACGGGACCTATCATCGGTACATTATTGGTTCAAACTGCTACGACAAGCGGCATTTCACTTGGTCCGGCAGTCGGCATGTTGGGTTTTGCTACAGCATTGGCTTTGCCATTTGGTTTATTTGCAGCGTTTCCAGCTTGGTTACAGTCATTACCAAAATCGGGCAGTTGGATGGACGATGTGAAAGTGACTTTGGGTTTTGTGGAAGTCGCTTTAGCATTTAAATTTCTATCAAATACGGATTTAATAAAAGGTTGGAAATTTTTGCCATATGAAGCATTTTTAGCGATTTGGATAGTCTGCGGCTTGGGTTTAGCCTTGTATCATGCCTGTATTTTAAAGTTTAAAAAAAATGCGTCACCTAAAAAACTTTCGATTGCAAGGGGTATTATGGTCGGTTTATCGTTGGCTGCTGTGGTATATTTAGGCTTAGGCTATCGATACAATCCAACCATCGAAACATTCCAAACGCCTGAATTGGGCAGTGGTATTTTTCCACCGGCGGGCTACAGCTATATTTATCCTCAAAAATGTCCGCTCAATTTGAATTGTTTTCATGATTTGAATGAAGGATTGGCTTATGCTAAGCAAGTGAATAAGCCCGTTTTATTGGATTTCACGGGCTATAACTGCGCTAATTGCCGTAAAATGGAAGAAAATGTATGGAATAAGCCCGGCGTGATGGAGTTGATTCGCGATAAATATATCCTTATTTCTCTATTTACAGATTCTAAAAGAGATTTGAAAGCACCTTATGCTGCTTATACTTCAGCATTTGATGGAAAATTGAAAGATACTGAGGGGGAGATGTGGACAGATTTGGAAGCCACGCATTTTAATAAAAACTCGCAACCGTTTTATGTTTTACTTTCACCAAGCTCAACCGATTTGAAAGTGCTGAATGCGCCCGTTGCCTATACGCCTGAGGTGAAGGAATACCGCGATTTTTTGCAATGTGGCTTGGATAAGTTTGCATCAACTAATCAACTATTGAAATTGCAAACGCTGAATCATTTGTCGGAAGCTCAAAAATAGAAATGAATTTTTATAAATTTTCAGTATAACGTTGCGAGGGTTTTAAACCCTTGCAACGTTGATAATCAATAAGTTCGAAAAAGAGCAGCGTATAAAATAAAAATACTGAGGGGTATCATTCGACTTGAATGCTACCCCTCAGTATTTAATAATGTACAGGATTCCAAAAACTTAAAAAAAAACGGCGAGCTTGTGGAGCAGCTCTACCCCCCGATGAACTGCTCCGGCTCGCTTTATAGAATCGTAAACGACCCTAAATCTTTATATTTTAAAATATATTAAATTTTAAATTTCGTTTAATACTTTCTTATTTCCTAAAATCATGCCACTTTTGCAAGTGGTATTTGAGTTTTAATATTTTTTTCAGTTACAATTTTCATATTTTTCTTTTCGTCAATATCTTTTTGCAACATGTCGAAAGTATTCTTATATTCGTGGTAGTCAGCGTATTCACCATATACTTCCATCGAATTTTCTTTCTGAATAAGAATCTGAAAGTAAAGATGTTCGTTATTGTAATAAAATTTAGTCAATAGACTTTTTATTTCATTAGATTTCATTGTAACAGTCCTTTTTAAGTAATAAAGAATCATATAATAATGTAATTATGCAAGTATGCTGCCAATTTTCAAAGAGCATGTTGAGCTAATCAAAATTTCGTGACAGTCATTTTTTTTTAAATTTGTTTTTACTTATTTCATAAATCATTGAAAATCAATTATTAATATAATTAATTAAAATTTAAATATTGAAAATAAAGCAATTTTATCGAATTCTAAAAACTCATTATAGCTATAATGCAATATCGTCGTACATTCAATACAAGTTCTGGGCAAAACCCTAATCCATTCAGTTCGCTGATGTCTTTACTCATATTTTTCGGAGTATTGGCGTTGATATTTATCATTTTGTATGGTTTTGTCAAAATTTTGTATTTTGCAGCACCTTTACTTTTGATAATCACTCTCATTATCAACTATCGGGTCGTTTCAGATTATTTAGTCAATATATTTGAAACATTCAAAACCGATATCATGATGGGCGTATTAAAAGTCGCTTTTAATGTTCTGTGCTATCCTTTTGTCATTGGGTATCTTTTTATAAAAGCACTCTTTTATCGTAAAATGGGTAACATCCGTAAGCAATTTGAAAATCAAATCAATCAAACACAGAGCACCCAATATGCTGAATATGAAGAAATTAGTACGGGAATAAGCTCTGAAAATACCGATATAAAACCAGAAGAACCCACCATTCTTGATTTACCAAAACCTAAAGAAAAAAATAAAAGTAACCCCTACGATAATCTTTTCGATAATTAGTAATAGTTTATTTACTTGAAAATATTTTACTCAACCAACTTTGACTCGTGCTACACAATATATATTGGCTGCTATCGGTAAGTCTCATTTCCCTCTACGCATTTTTTTTTATTTTATACATAAAGAATTGGAAATCTTTAGTTTATGTTAATAAAATTAAAGATTTAACACCTCAAACATTCATATCAGTTCTGATTCCTGCCCGCAATGAGGAGGATTATATCTTGAATTGTTTACAATCAATTCTGGAAGGCGATTACCCACCACATCTTTTTGAAATCATTGTCATCGATGACCATTCCGAAGATTCGACCCCTCAGTATGTGCGCGATTTGAGGCATCCAAACCTATGGCTGATTGAGTTAAAAAATTATGTAAAATTAGGTGAAAATCAACCCTTTAAAAAACGCGCCATAGAAGCTGCCATAGGTGAAGCCAAAGGTGATTTGATTGTCACCACCGATGCTGATTGCATTGCCCCAAAGCAATGGCTCACTTTATTAGCAGAATTTTATGAACAGGAAGGCAAACGTTTCATTACCGCTCCCGTCAATTTTTACGAAGAGCAATCGTTATTTGAGCGTTTTCAATCGCTGGATTATATTGGCATGATGGGCATTACGGGTGCGGGCGTGCAAGGCAATTTTTCACATATGTGCAATGGAGCAAATTTGGCTTATGAAAAAAAATTATTTTATGAAGTCGGAGGTTTTAAGGATATTGACCATGTGGCGAGTGGCGATGATATGCTTTTGATGCAAAAAGTAGCCCGTTTTTATCCAAAATCGCTTGGTTTTTTGAAAAATGCCGAAGCAACAGTGTTCACAAAAGCGAAACCAACTGTAAAAGATTTTTTGAGTCAAAGGATGCGTTGGGCGTCTAAATCATCGAGTTATACTGAGTGGTTCACTGTTTTTCAGTTGGTAGTTGTTTTTCTATTTTGTTGCAATTTTCTATTCAGTCTGATTGTCACTATTTTTTGGGATGTTCAATTTATTTTTATTTTTATTTTTCAAATCGCTATAAAATTTCTCTTCGACTATATTTTTCTCAACACAATGACCCGATTTTTTAAACGAGAAGATTTGATGCGCATATTTTTACCTGCTCAATTTCTTCACATTATTTATATCATTTATGTGGGTTTTTCATCTAACTTCAAAAAGAAATACATTTGGAAAGGGCGTACTGTGAAATGAATTTTAAGCCCCTAAATCCCCCAAAGGGGACTTTTAAATTGCGAAGTAATATTTACCCCTCAATATTTAAGTCAAGAATCTTTTTTGACTTAAACAACTAATAACTTGAATATTTAAAATATTCCTAATTTATCATTCCTCATTCCCTTTAGGCTTACTTTTCTTTTCATTCAACTTTTTATCATCTACATTTTGATTCAAAAAAGCATTGATGTCATCAAAATTGATGTTCGTCGTCAATTCGCCGAATTCATTGATGCCCATGTTGAGTTTTTCAACGGTTTTTTTCTTTGCCGTTTTTTTTGGTTTTTTTTCTTCTGGCATATTGTATGGTTTTGTTATTTAAACTTCAATATTTTTTCTACGCAATTCAAAATGTTTTCCAAGATATACTTTCCTGACCATTTCGTCAGCAGCCAATTCTTCAGCTGTACCCGCTTTGAGGATGCTGCCCTCAAACATCAAATAGGCGCGGTCGGTGATGGAGAGCGTCTCTTGAACATTGTGGTCAGTGATTAAAATACCAATGTTTTTTGTCTTCAATTTAGCCACGATATATTGAATATCCTCAACCGCGATTGGGTCAATGCCAGCAAAAGGTTCGTCGAGCAAGATAAAATTCGGCGACGTGGCTAAGGCACGAGCAATTTCAGTACGGCGGCGTTCGCCACCACTAAGAGTATCGCCGTTGCTTCTGCGCACTTTATGCAAGTTGAATTCATCCAACAGGACCTCTAAACGATCTTTTTGCTCCTCTATACTGAGGGGGGTCATTTCAAGTACAGCTTTGATATTATCCTCCACACTCAATTTGCGAAAAACTGAAGGCTCTTGAGGCAAATAACCGATACCTTTTTGAGCGCGTTTATACATGGCGAGATGAGTAATGTCTTCATTATCAAGGTAAACCATGCCCGCATTAGGCTTTATAAAACCTACCATCATATAAAAGCACGTCGTTTTGCCCGCCCCATTCGGACCAAGCAAACCAACGATTTCGCCTTGATTGACTTCTACGGATACGCCTCTCACGACTTGACGCGCCCCATAAGTTTTTTGCAAATTTTCTGCTCGAAGTATCATTCTATAATTTTATCTTATCAACGTCAAATCACCTGAAAAAGTCTTTACTTTTCCATCGCCATATTCTATTTCAATCAAGTAAATATACACATCGGCTGGCAATTTTTTATCTCTAAACATGCCATCCCAACCATTTGCAGGGTTATTAAGCGCTATATTTTGTTTTGAAAATACCATTTCACCCCACCGATTAAATATAGTCATCTGTTTGATTTGAGAAGCACAACCACTGCCATAGGCAATAAACATATCATTATTGCCATCATTATTAGGGCTGAAAGCATCTGGAATAAATACTTTATCACAGGCTTTTACGGTAATCGTTATATCATCTTTAACTGTACAGGCACCTGTTGTGTCCTTTGCTTCTACGATGTATGTAACAGTTTTTTCAGGTCTTGCTACTGGGCTTGAGCAAGTATTACAACTGAGCCCTGTTATCGGTGTCCATTTCCATTTGACTGATTTAAGGGGATTAAGTGATGGGGTCAATTGCAAACTGTCGCCCCTATCAAGTGTTACATCTGCGCCTAAATTGATGCTGAGATTTGAAATAGTTACGTTGGTAACGATGACCGTATCACATCTATTAGTCAGTGACCTTAATGTATCTCGATAAACACCGCTTTGATTAAAAATATGTCCTCGAATAAATACCGTATCATCTTTACATATTGTGATATTTTCTTTAATTTCAGGTATCGGATTTGTTTCAATTTTAATAGTCAAAATGCTATCGCAAAGAGGAAGGTTTCGGCGAATAGTATCACTGAATGTACCTGCTTGACTATATATTTTGTTATTCACCCGAACACTTCTGCCCGAGCAAATAGTAGTATCCAATGACCAGACCCCTTTTTTATTGACCGTCAAATTCGTGACTATTGTACTATCGCAACCCAAGTACCCCCTCAGTATATTGCGGTAATTGCCGCTTTTTGTATAAATGCTATCGCCGATTTTCACAAAACCGCCTTCACAAATGGTTAAATTCCGTGTTTTGAGCGATGTATCAATCATTTTAAGATTTGTCAAAATAATACTATCGCATATGGGAAAACACCGTTTTATAGTATCGCGATACGTACCGCTTGTATTATATGTTTTCCCATTCACTTGAATGGATTGTCCGCTGCAAAGTATAGGACTTTGAGTAAAAACATTGGGCATACAATCTGTACCATCAATAACCACATTGTCCAAGCTGCCTTCATCTGCCCCTGATACAAATTCGCCTCGTATCCATAGGCGTTTGACATTGCATAAGACCGTCCGAAATTCGCTTTGCGTCGCTTTGCGTCCATTCCTATTCCCAACCCGCCAGCCACCTGATTCATTCAAAACCATTGAATATGATGTCCATGTGGTTCGAGGATTATTGGATGTATTAATGGCGAGGATGATACCATTGCCTTCAATAATGACATCATCATCATTAAATTGACTGTTAAGGCTTGATTGTTTCAAATCAAATTTGAGTGTTTTGCCATAAAACCAAGATTTATTGCCAATGAACTTAGCTGGGGCTGAGAAAAACCACGTGCCACCCGAGCCTTCATCTAAACTCGATATATAGCCTGTTGGATTACCACCTATTGTGTGATAAATAGGCGGTAATATACCACCGGCATCGCCAATAATCATCCATCCTTCAGAATCCAAATTAAAATTACTCGTTTGACTGTACACAACACCACCGTACAGCAACACGAGCAGACATAAATGTAGTTGTCTTTTCATGTACTTTTTTTTTAAATTATACTTAAAATCAGTTTAACCCAAATTGGTGTTGGTCTTGTCTATACTTAGATGTTAGAGGGGTAGATTTTAGATGTGCTATTGTCCAATAATCTACTGTCTAATATCTATTGTCTAATTATCTAAAATTTAACAATAATTTCCATTTCTAAATCCCAATCAGCGCGAAGTACTTCAGTGGATTTTTGTAAGTAAATGCGTTCAGGTTGGAGTTTTTTATCATAATCGCCAGTGTCCCACAAGCGATTTTTATTCAAATCTTCTATAATTTTGAAAGAATATTGGTCGGGGCGCATATTTTCAAAGCGTTTTTCAATACTCGATACATTATCTATAAAGAACTCTTGTTCGACAATGCCTGTACCCGATAAAACCTGACAAATATAGCTTTTTCCTTTATCCAATTGCTTAATTGATAAAATAATATTGCCAAATTCTTTTTTATTGGAGGTGATTATTTTTGAAAAAATAGTATCGTTCTTAAAACCATAAATATCCATCAAGGCATTTGGCAAAATGGTGAGTTGATATTGCTGCCCATCTTTCCAAGCAGCTTCAAATATGAGCTTGCGTTTGGACGCCGAATCTATCTTAATACTGAGGGGTATCATGTTTTTACTTGTATCAATCAGTTTAATAAGCGGGTTATTACTATTAGTGTCAATATTTTGTATGGGATAATTGAATGCAACTTCAACGGGTTTTGTAGGCGTTTTTAAAATTTGGCTTGTAATACTGAGGGGGGCAAGCCTCCCGCGCTTTATAAAATCCACTTTCCCACGTGGGCGTATGCGAATAGTATCAGTTTGTTTTTCACCTTTAAAATAAATATTCCAAGGCGTTTCATCGGGCTGATTGTACCAAATCAAAAGCGTATCTCGACTGACCTCCGTAAACCCATTTTGTTTCACATCATCAAAAGTGATGTCTGCTTTTTTAACTTCTTGATTAAAAATGAGCTTTACGACACCATATTTATCCGTCTCTCGACCATTGATTTTCAAGGATTTACGCGGCTCAAACAGGCGTATTTTCAAGGAGGTATTAGCGGCAGCAATGGAATCTGTGATGCGTTGAAGAGAATCACTTCGGGTTGTCGTATCTTTTTTTATAAAATCTTTATTGTTAGAGCTAATCGTCAAAGTGCTATCTGGAAAGCCTATCTTTTCACTATCTTGATTGAAAAGGTAGTTCAAATCAATATCTTTCAAAGCGAAAATCTTGAATGTGCCTGCTCTCACGTTTTCAATCCGGGTAAAACCCTCTTTATCTGTTTTGCCGAAATAAAAGGGTTTGAGTTTCCGCACTACCGAGTCAGCGAGGTTATCATAGAGCATCAAAATGACCCCTTCAGTAGGAAGCCCTGTTATGGCATCTACAACGAGGGCGGTCACCTCGAGTGAGTCAATCACTGGTCCAGTAGAAAAAACAAAACGGAGCGATTTGGCTGCGTTGCCCTCAGTAATATCCTTGATGGCATCGCCAAAATTGATGGTATAAGTCGCATTTTCTCTTAAAATTTCATCGTCTGCAAATTTTATAAACAATTTTTTACCTTTCAAAGTCACGTCTGGTCGCTCATTCAAAGGCGGCGAAACGACCACTTGATTGAAAACGTCTTCTAATTTGACCCATTCATCAAAAGTTAAAATAATGGGCTGTTTCTTAAAATTGGTTTGCAAATTAGGCGTTGAAAGTGCTTGGACAATTTGCGGCGGCTTGGTGTCTTTGGGTCCGCCTTTCAGTTGCCCAATATTGGCACAGCCTTGTAAAATGCTTGCTGTTAGAGCGATTAAAATAAAAATTTTATTTTTAAATGACATTAATTTTATTGGACACTAAACCTATGAGGTTTTTAAAACCTCATAGGTTTGTTGTAAATAAATAGGTTTGTTCAACATTAAATTAAAACGATCACATATTTAAATCATCATTTTTCTTTTTCAACCTATTTCGAGGATGAAACATCAAAACGGTTTCTCTCAAATAATCGGTATCGAGATGCGTATAAATCTCAGTAGTGGTAATGCTTTCATGCCCGAGTAAATCCTGAACGACTTTCAAATCTGCCCCGCCTTCAATCAAATGTGTAGCGAATGAATGCCTAAAAGTGTGCGGGCTCACATTTTTTCCAATCTCTGCCACCTTTGCACCTGCTTTAATCACTAAAAAAACCCATATCCTACTGAGGGGTTTGCCGCGATTGTTGAGAAAAACAAAATTGTCGAAATCAGGCATCGTTTTAATGCGTTTGCGCACATGCTCGAGGTAATATTTAAGGTGTTTCATGGCGTCTTCACCTATCGGCACGAGGCGTTCTTTATTGCCTTTTCCTACCACGGTGATGTAGCCTTCATGAAAATAGAGGTTCGATCTTTTCAAATTTATCAACTCACTCACACGTAAACCACACGCATATAAGACCTCCAAAATCGCCCTATCGCGCAAGCCTTGCGGTTTGGATAGGTCAATAGTAGCTAATATCCTTTCAATTTCATCAAACGACAACACATCAGGGATTTTTTTTGCCAATCGCGGTGCTTCGATGAGGTCGGTCGGCGCGACATCAATGAGGTCTTCGAGCAGCAAATATTTATAGAACGTCTTCAACCCCGAAAGTGTCCGCGCCTGCGAAGTAGATTCAAGCCCCAAATCATTGAGATACGCCATTAGTTCGCTCACTACTGAGGGGGGTACTTTGCTCGGCTCGTATTGATAGCCTTTCAACTCCATATATTGTTGGAGTTTGCTCACATCGCGCAGGTAGGCTTCGACGGAATTGCCCGACAGCGAGCGTTCGAGCATTAAATATACCTTAAAGCCATCGAGGGCAGTTTTCCAATTCATAGCACAAAGATATATTCTAACAAGCAACTCCTATTCTGCTCAAGTTTTTATTTTATGTCTTTTAAAACATTTTTTTATAGTAACAATTTAACACAAGGATAAAATTTTGATTATCAACTCTTTAAATATTATGATTTGATTTTTCATTCAAATTTTTTCATATATTTTCAAACATTTTTATGCTTAAAATTTTGGATAGAAAAAGGAAAAGTTTAATTTAGCGACTGATAAAAAATTAACAACGACTTTCTTATATTTTTAACAAACTTTTTTGGACTATGGCTACGCATACTAGACGCTACGTTTTTTTAGATTTTGAAACCCTTAAACAAATCAAGTTTAAAAAACTTGAAAAAGTTTGTGATAAAGTCTTCGTCTTCCTCGGTTCGGATATTGAACAAATCCCATTTGTCCTTGTCAAAGACATTCAACGCATGGGCAGTAACATCAAATGGATTGAAGTCGCTGGTGCCACGCCTCACGATTTGAATTATCATATCTGCTTTTTGATGGGAAAACTGCATGAAAAAATAAGTAGCGATGTAGAGTTTGCCATTTTATCCAACGATAATGCTTTTGACCCATTGGTGAATTTTATTAATTCTACGGGCCGCTCATGTATCCGCGTGCGGCAGCAAGTTATGGAAAAAGCCCCCCCTCAGTATAATGACATTTCTAACAAGGTAAATGATGCTCAACTGGAGCCGCAAATAGAAGAAACGGTGGAGATGATTTCGAGGCTTTATGGCGAGCGCAGCAGCGAAGGGGCAACGCAGGGAGAGGGCGTGAGTGACCCGATGCTCATTGACGAAACGGCGCGGGAAACAGTGCGTCGGCTGATTCGCTCAGGCAATCGCCCGATGGATTTGGGTTTGTTGAAAAATTACATTCTTTTGCACAATCAAGAACTTTCTGTTCATGGAAATGTTGAAAAAATCATCAAAAGATTGGAAGAAACCAACGAAATAAAGCTGAATAGCGAACAGGTTATATACAATTTTTAAAAATCGTGTATTTTTGAAGCCACATTTGATATGGGCAATAGGTAATCAGTAATGGGTAATTTTGTAGTTTTGCAGATTACCTATCACTGATTACCTATTGCCCATATCAAATGTGGCTTTTTTATTTTTAATAACGATATAAAACGTTCACAATCAAATAGTTACGGTTATGGATATTTCTGAAATTGAATTAATATTCGAAATGGCTGAAGATGGCATGAATCACGCCATCGAGCATCTCCGCCACGAACTCCTCAAAATCCGAACGGGCAAAGCCAGCGGCGATTTAGTGGAAGGTATTTTAGTGCCTTATTATGGCTCACCAACCAAAATTAGCCAAGTGGCTAATATTTCGATGGCAGATGCCCGCACAATAGTCATTCAACCTTGGGAAAAAAATATGCTCGGACCCATCGAAAAGGGGATTTTTGAAGCCGCTCTGGGTATCACTCCTCAAAATGATGGTCAAATAATTCGCCTTTCTATTCCACCGCTTACTGAAGAACGGCGTAAAGAATTTGCTAAAAAAGCCAAACATGTAGGCGAAGAAAGCAAAGTAGGTGTCCGAAATGCCAGACGCGATGCGATGGAAGAATTGAGAAAAGCGATAAAAAACGGTTTAGCCGAAGACATCGGTAAGAAAAAAGAAGAGGAAATGCAAACGCTCACTAATCGGTTTGTAGAAAAAATTGATAGATTGGTAGAAGCAAAAGAAAGAGAAATTTTGACCGTTTAAGGCTCATTTTTTTTAAAACAAAATGTTGAATGAAATTATTAGGCTTAATTGGCTACCCCCTCAGTCATTCGTTTTCAAAAAAATATTTTACACAAAAGTTTGAAAATGAAGGACTTACGCATGATTGGCAATATGAATTGTTCCCGATTGAATCCATTGAGCAAATGCCCGATTTACTGAGGGGGCATCCTAATTTGGTTGGGTTGAACGTAACAATTCCATACAAAGAGTCAGCGATGTACTGGCTCGATGAGTTGGACGAAACGGCGGAAGTAATAAGAGCGGTCAATTGCATTCAAATCATTGATGGAAAATTGAAGGGTTATAATACCGATTATTACGGTTTTCAAAAATCTCTCTTGGGCTTGATATATCCAATCTCCCCCTTTGGGGGCGAGGGGGGCTTAGACGAGGGAAGTTTAAATATAAAAGCCTTAATACTCGGAACAGGTGGCTCGGCTAAAGCAGTGGCTTATGCTCTGAAAAAATTGAAAATACCTTATGAATATGTTTCACGGCATAGAAGCGCACACGGTTTGACCTATGCTGATTTGAATAAAGCCATTATGGCATCGCATCAGTTGATTGTGAATTGTACGCCCCTCGGAATGTCGCCCAATACTGAGGGGTATCCGCCTATTCCTTACGAATATATTGATAATCAACATTTTATGTATGATTTAATTTATAATCCAGAAGAAACAACTTTTTTGAAAAGAGGTAAAGAGCGTGGCGCCACTATCAAAAGCGGCTTAGATATGCTCTATTTTCAAGCAGAGAAAGGTTGGGAAATTTGGAATTTTTAGGTGTTATTGGTTAATAATTATTAGTTAATTGTTATTAGTCAATTAACCAATAATTAATAACCCAATAACTTATACCAGCTTAATTGGGCTATTCTTTAATTTTATATCGTTAAAACCTTCGATGCCTTGCAATCCGCCTGTATGCACCGCCACAATGGTAGAGCCTCTTGGAAAATAGCCTTTCTTAATTAAATCAAATAAGCCGAAAAACATTTTACCAGTATAAACGGGGTCGAGCGGAATACCATGCTGGGCTTTAAAACGATTGATAAATTCAATCAATTCAGGGTTTGATTTGGCATAACCGCCAAAGTGATAATCGGTATTTATTGACCAATTTGACTGATTGTGAGGATTTATGTCATTTTTTTTTAATAATTCATCATTTTTTTTCTTAAAAAAAGAAGAATCTTCTGACAAATTAATTAGGTTTGAGACATCTTTATGAAGAAAATTACCTTTTAATACAGCAAAACCAATAACCGTTTGTCTTTCATCAGCAGCTTTTATCATCCCAGCGATTGTTCCACCTGTACCGCAAGCTACAACCAAAAAATCGGGTTGAGGAAAAATTTGTTGATTAATTTCTTTTACAATTTCTTTACTACCCACTACTGCCAAATCATTGGTTCCGCCTTCCGGCAGAACGTAAACATCACCAAATGTATCATTTAACGCATGAGTAAGTGCCGGTTTGTTTTTATATTCTTCACGGCTTACGAAATATAATTTCATCCCATGATTTTCAGCAAAAATTAAAGTATTATTGAGGGGGTCGGCT
>JAYTON010000214.1:0-2609 GCA_043747725.1 Saprospiraceae bacterium | reverse complement strand
CCATACGGGCAGGTATATTGAGTAAACCATCGCCGGGAGTCGCATTTGCCGTTAATACTGAGGGATCGAAACCAACGCCATTGTCTTGGATTGAAATAGTCAACAAATGGTTGTCAACCGTAAAAGTGATTGTTAAATTGCTCGCCTTGGCATGTTTTAAAACATTATTAAGTGATTCTTTAAAACACATCAACAACACTTTGCGGCTATCACCATTGATGTCCGTTTTAGGAATAGCGGGTGGCAAAGTGGTTCGGACGACAATATTGGTCGGCTCAAAAAAATCATCGGCATATGTATCAAAATAGCTGATAATACTCGACAAACTATCATGTCGGACATTGACTGTCCAGATGACTTCACGCACTTTTTTAGCAATCTCTCGGGTAAAATCTACAAGGTTATCTATTTCCGTCAAAGGTTGATTACCCGCTTTAAGATTTCGCCGAATCATCTCTGTTTTGAGGTTAAGGGCAGAAAGGTCTGAGCCAATATCATCGTGCATATCGGCAGCGATATGCAGTCTTTGATTGAAAAGTGCTTCTTTTTGTTTTTGCTTGTTACGGTGGTAAAAGATAAAAGCAATCAGTGAAAACAGTAGCAATGTTGCGATTAAAGAGAATATTTGAACCTTCTTTTCATATTGCAATTGCTGTGATTCCATTTCCTGCTGTTGCAATTGTTCGTTGAAAAACAGAGATAAGAGGTTCGTCTTTTCCTGTCCTGCCGAAATGTCTTTTGTGTCAATGATGAGCTGCATATACGTAGCTACACTGTCCTTAATGCCTTTTTTATGATAAAGTTCTGCCAATAAAGTGGCTGCTGTATGTAATTGTGTAAAAGATTTCCTTGTAGTTTGTTCAACAGCTATTGCCTTTTTGGCGAAGTAAATAGCTGAATCAATTTTATTTTCTTGATAATACAGTTTGACTAATTTGTTGAAAACATAAGAAGCTAAAGTATGCGTTTTCTCGTAAGCCAGCACCCGACTAAAGTATTTTCGGGCTTCCGACATTTTATTCATTTTCAAATAAATGTCACCTATTGAGCTAACATTGAACATATCATCAGGTACTATTGTATCTGCTTTCAAGCCGAATATGAGCGCAGAATCAAGCACATTAAGAATATTGTAGTTTGTGCAAAGCGTTGAATAACAGTAATGAAGCCACTCCGATTTGTGTGCTATCGCTACGGGCGTTATTTTCAATACATAGCCGTTTGCCAATTTCGGGAATCCTTGGTCTTCTAATGTCCAACTAATCAATAGGTTATTGAGCATTATGTTATCAATATTGCCTTGCTTTTCAAAAATAGGCAAAGCCTTCAAAGCGTGTTGCATACCTTGTGCAGAAGCACCAGTCAATCTATAATAAATGGCTTGCCTCAAAAGACATAGAGCTGCTCCTTTTGGGAATTTCAATTTTTTCGATAATTCAATACCTTTATCGGCGTAAATAAGGGCTGAATCCAACCGTTTCATAGCAAAGCTATAAGCCAATTCCTGACATATTAAAACTCGATTGGTATCTTCTCGACTAAGAGTTAATGCTTGACGCAAACTGTCAATATTGGCGATTTGTCCCGATAAAGCATTTATTACCAACATAAAAAGGAGCGCAATGATTAATTCTTTCATACTAAGGGGTTAAGAGTTTTACCAAATGCGTGTATATTTATAGCTTGTCATTTGATTTTGAGTATCAAAAATTAATGTTGATGCTGTCAGTTGAGTAATATTGTCTTCAACTTGACACATTGATTTTGTCATTAAATGACCGTTGAGAATTTGGAAACTGCCTTTACAGAATCCAAATATTTCAAATTCTTTTATAAATTCACCTGTCTTGTTAAATGTCAAAATTTCTTTAGTTGTGGTTTTAGTCCAAGTGGTTACAGGTTGAATAGACGTTTCATTAGACTTAGAAAGGGTTGTTCCGATTTCCGATAATTGCCATTTACCAAGTATCAAGGTACTGTAATCCGCAGTATTGAAATTATAGCTGGGGTTAATACTTTCGGTATTTGTTTTTGTACAACTTAAAATGGTCAAAGAACAGATTAAAGCGAACAGATGTAATGTTTTCATTGTGACATGTTTTTTAATGTGAAAAAATAACGTTTCAGACGTTTTTATTTTAACACAAAATTAGAACGCACCCCCTCAGTAAAACATCGTCCTAAAGAATGAATATAGCTGTTCAATACTTGTTTTTATCCCATTTAAGATGGAGTACCTGAAAAATCATACTTTTAGGGAATAGCATCAGCCTTAAAATGTCCGTTTATTTACCGTTGAAAACAATAGTGTAATTTACTGACTATTTGTCAGTTTTACAAGGTTAAATAACATACTCTCTTAACATATCCATCAATTATGAAACCTATCCGAGTTGCCATCATCGAAGACCGCCCAGAGTTTAGTCGGGCATTGCAAACTTTGCTCGAAGCGGATAGCCGTTTCTTTTATGTTGTCTCTTATGCTAAAGGAGAAGAAGCAATAAAAAAATTGCCGTTTGAACGCCCCGATGTGGTGCTGACAGATATTAATTTGATGGGTGAGCTGTCAGGTATAGATGTGATGGCGAGCGTCAAGAGCCAATACCCCA
>JAYTON010000213.1:0-4152 GCA_043747725.1 Saprospiraceae bacterium | reverse complement strand
ATCTCTTTTATTCGTAAACCAAGTGCTGTACAAATCCAATGCTTTGAAATTAGCGGATGTTTCATCCTTTATGTCTAAATCGGATAAAGCCACTTGGTGTGTCGCATTTTTAAAAGAAACAACTACTGAAATACCATACTCCTCATCAATATTGCCCAATTTTAATGCTTTAATTTCTGCATCGTTGGGAATAAGAGATACTTCCTCAGAGTAATATTCCGCTGCGAACGGGAAGATTAGCTCTTTTTTTAAGTAAGTGTCCCATGCTTTATAGACTTCTTTCTCTGTCTGGGCATTGCCCAAAATTTGAGCAATCTGTTCCCCTTCTTCGCCCATGCCTTCCCAATAAATATTATCACTGAGTGCTTCGCTGACGGCTTCCGCATCTTCTATTTTATCTCTCGGTGTCGCTATATCTACATCATTTATATCCAAGCACATCATCGTCCAATCGTATCCTTCTCGTTCTAATTCAATCAAGCGCGTTCTCGGAATATTCTTTAAAGTCAAGCTGTCCCATGACACCATAAATTGAAGGTTCTCGGCATTTTCAGCAGTCAAATTTTCATCATATACCTCAACCACCCAACCTTGCCAACCAGCAATCGAGTATTCCTCATCATCGGGGTCTTTCACCCCTTCTTTCACCTTCACATTGTCTCCAATTTTAATCGGCGATTCTGGTTTAGTGCCTTTTGGAAAAATGCCTTTTATTATTTTGTTGAACATTTTAATTGATGTTTAAATATCACCCATTACCTATCACCTATCACCCATATTTTATTCTCCCAATTCCACCACCGTCTTCACCAAATCCGAATATGTCAGATCCAAATTATCATAATCCACGCCTTCATCAGGCAATACTTCTTCCAAATCGTAATTCAATTTTTTATCGAATTTATTGGCGGCTTTGATGATGATATCATCTTCATCATCGGGATTAAAAGCACTTTGTGTCGCGTGCAATAAACCTTCGGCTTTGACGGTTTCGATATTCACATCGGCATCCCTCAGTGTTTGAATGTCTTTTATCGCATTTTCCATAATCTCTTTGCCTTGCAAAACCATCCAACATTTGAAATAGAGAAACCCATTCAATGTCGGGTGCTTCGGAAAACGTACGCGGTCTTTTTCCACCTTGAACGGGCTGCCCAATATCGCACACAATGCCACCATTTGAGGTTGATTCAAAGTCTTCAAATTTTTACGCAAATTGATTTCAAACGCCACCAGTTCTTCTTCCGATTTGACAGAGAGAAGTGCCGTGAGTTCTTCTAATTGTTCTTTCGTTGTTTCGCTTTCTTCTTTCGATTTATCAATTAATTTCCAAAAGCTTTTTTCTTGTTTTTCGACGTATGCTGCATCCATGTTTAAGATTATATTTAAAGTTATAAAAAGTCCCTTCAGGGGATTAAGGGGTATTTTTTAAAAATCCTCATTCATCGAGAATGATTTCTCTTCTTTCATATTCATCACGCCCGCTTTTTGATAGTCGCCGACGCGTTTTTCAAAGAAATTAGTTTTGCCTTGCAGCGAAATCATTTCCATCCATGGGAAAGGGTTCGGTGTGCCGTAAACCTTTTCATTGCCCAATGAAATGAGCAATCTATCCGCTACACATTCTATATATTGACTCATCAATTCAGCGTTCATCCCGATTAATGAAACAGGTAAGGCATCCGTAACAAATTCTTTTTCAATCATCACAGCTTCCGTAATAATGGCTTCAACTTCCTTGGGGTCGAGTTTATTTTCGAGCATCGAATAGAGATAGCAAGCAAAATCGCAGTGCAATCCTTCGTCGCGGCTGATGAGTTCGTTGGAAAAAGATAAGCCCGGCATCAAGCCCCGCTTCTTTAACCAAAAAACGGAACAGAATGAACCTGAGAAAAATATACCTTCCACTGCCGCAAAGGCAATTAAACGGTGTGCGAAAGAGGGTGAATTCTCAATCCAGTTCAAAGCCCATCTGCCTTTACGCTCTACACATGGCAAATTATTGAGCGCATTGAAAAGATAGTCTTTTTCGGTCGGGTCTTTTATATAGGTGTCAATCAAAAGCGAGTACATTTCGGCATGAATGTTTTCAATCGCCACTTGAAATCCATAGAAGCAACGCGCTTCAGGTATTTGCACCTCACGCATGAAGTTCAAGACCAAATTTTCATTGACGATCCCATCCGACGCAGCGAAAAACGCCAGTACGTGCTTAATAAAATGCCTTTCACCGTCGTTGAGTTTATGCTCCCAATCTTGGAGGTCGGTATGCAAATCCACTTCTTCGGCTGTCCAGAAGGAAGCCACAGCTTGTTTGTACATTTTCCAAATCTGATCGTGCTTAATCGGAAACAGCACAAAGCGTTTGTCGTTTTCTTGGAGGATAGGTTCAATTATTTCAGACATTTTGATTATAATTTTTAGAATATATTTTAAAAAATAGTTTTAATTAGTAACACGAAATTTATTCCGCCGCATTGTACATAGACATATAATTAAAATATCCACTCGAGTCACTACCCCTCAGTTGCTTCGATACCTCGCAATGACATAAAGCACTGAAAAGGAGAGTCCCATCCGGTCATTTTAATTCGTTCTGCTGTTATTATGCTGTGTGCAAGTGGTGTTGCGACCTCTTTAATCTAAATAGTTTTAATTGGTCAATGTGTGGTAGTTTGCTCTCGTGTATGTTACCCTATTTTCAAGGAGTGAACACCTAATAGATATGAATTGTATTTGATGACACTAAAGTAGAGGTTTAATAAAAAAACAACAAAAAAAGTTATACACAAAATGTGGATAACTTGCATAAAATATTGATAATCAATACTTTTTTATTGTTGATAAGTTTTCCACAATGTTCACAACTTGGTGTGGAAAAGCGAAACGGGTATCATCAATTTGGTGAAATTTATTGAAATTTAATGTTCAAAAAATGTTAATAAGTTGATGAAACTTTTTTTTAATGCTTGACAATCAATGGTTTAAATGCCAAAATAAAGTATAAACATTTCACTAACTTTATACCATAAAAGAGTTAATAAACATAGATTGAAACAAATAATTAAATTTTATTCATTTTGTAGAATGATTGTCAACCAATTACTCGTTTCAATCTAATTTTAAAAGAAATTGCGCTTTCTAAAAGCGAAAACGGTTATCAAACTGAGTACCAAAGAGACGACCAAAATAATCCAAAAAGCTCCTTGATGCTCTGTATCGAAATACGGTATCCTCACGTTCATCCCAAAAAAGGAAGCCACTAATGTGGGTATCATCAGCACAATGGTGATAGTCGTGAGACGTTTCATCACGATATTAAGGTTGTTTGAAATAATAGATGCGTAGGCATCCATCGTTCCACCTAAAATATCGGTATAAACCTTTGCCATTTGCAATGCTTGCGAATTATCAATGACCAAATCTTCGAGCAAATCTATCAAATCTTCATCCTGTTTGATATGCAGAAAGTCCGTTCGCTTCATTTTCATCATCAATAACTCATTGGCATTCAAAGCATTCACGAAATACACAAGTGATTTTTCAATACCGAGCAATTGCTTGATCTCGATATTTCGGCTCGATTCATAGAGTTCATTTTCAATCACATTGCGTTTATGATTGATTTTTTTCAAGCTGTTCAAAAAACGGTTGACATTTTGTTCTAAGATTTGCAAAATAAATTTCGCCTCATCTTTTGGGTCGAAGTTCTTCACACGCTCATTCAAAAACTGTTCGATGACAGGATTATCGTAGGCAGAAATAGTGATAATATGCTCAATTGTAAGAATAATACCAATCGGCACGGTCAAATAAATAGATTGATTGTCTTTATCAATCGAATTATTGAGCAGCGGTGTGGCGGCGATAATGAGCCGCACATCTTCATCCCGCTCGTAGCGTGGGCGTTCGTCCATATCCAGAGGGTCGGTCAAAAAATCGGAAGGAATAAGGTATTTTTCGGAAAAATCCTCCAGTTCCTCTCGGCTGAAAGGTGGAGTAATATTAATCCAGCAAGATACCTCCGGTGTTTGCAACTCCGTTAGTCGTCCATTGACCTTTGCGTAGTATCGAATCATAACCGGATGGGTCCATTTGAAAGGATTTGATGAAAAAATAGGTTAAAAGACATGAAACAACTGAGGGGGTGCT
>JAYTON010000212.1:0-3785 GCA_043747725.1 Saprospiraceae bacterium | reverse complement strand
AGCACTTCGCCATAGACCGCAGGGATTGCCCCTTGTATATCCGCTTGAAGCAATTGGACATTTTTGATGCCCCTTTTTTTCATCATTTCACTGATATATGCTGCATTGGCTTGCAATTGCTCGGGGTCATTAAGCGTGTTGGGAATAGATAAAAACTCAAAATATTCTTTCAACAGCGGATAATGTCGAGGCGTATGATTCGCCCTAATTTTCAACAAATCAGCATTTTGACTGAATAAAATGGGCGTTGAAAACACGCTTAAAAGGAGTATGATTATTTTTTTCACGGTGAAATGGGTTTTTAAAATGAAAAGTTTATTACTATTTTGTTTCAGTATTTTCAGGAAGGCTATCTTTTTGACTGCCTTCCAATGCCTTCAAATAATTTTCTTTTGATATGACTTTTTCACCCAATTGCTTTTCATAATTGCCCCTCGCATTACCTGCCATCGTACCCCCATCTAATGCAGCATCGTGATTTTCTTCAAAGCCTTGAGCATCTCTTTTGATGGATAAAATACGAGTCGTTTCTTCGCCCAATGAATTGAAAATGAGTTCAAGGGGTGTCATATGGTCTCTTAGTTCTTGGTTGGGTTTTTCTAAGCCTTTCAGTTTTTTATGCTCGCTTGGGTTCAATCCAAATGTGCCTTTGGCAATAGTAGCAGTCAAAATTGAATATTCAATGCCTTGTTTGACGCCTCTATTTTTCCATTCATCAGTCAATCGCTTTCGGGTTTCGATGGATTGATAGCGTTCTTTTATCCATTCATCGGTATAGCCTTTGGCTCTATAAATTTCAGTCATGCGCTCAAAGCCCAATTCAGGGTTTTCAGTTTCCTGTATGCGCTCCGTCCCGACTTGCGCCAGCCACAATTTTAACGGCTCGGCTTTAGGCGAAGGTACGGACATGACTATGCGGAGCACCCCCTCAGTATTAGCACAATCTGTAAGGCGTTGACGCCCATCGGATGCTTGCATTTTCAACTGCATACAAACTGTATGCAGTTGAGGTTCACGTTTTTTTAGAATACTCCAATAGTTACGGGGTATAGGACTATCCGTTAAAATAGCAATGACATCAACGACTGAAAAATACCATTCTTCATTGTGCCATGCTTTTCTAATTTCTATACCTTCAAAAGATATAAGGTTAGAGTTTTCCATATCAGTTTTATTATTATTGAATTAAAAAATCCTTAGTTTTGTGCATTTACTCACCATTAACAATTCAATTATGGAACTTGAACAACGTCAGTACCCTATCGGAAAATGGACATTTAAAAAGAAATATTCTGAAAAAGAAATTCAGCGTTTCATCGCTATCATCGAAAAATATCCTGCTAAATACAAACGATTGACAAAGCATTTGTCAGATAGCGACTTAGCTAAAACCTACCGAGAAGGCGGCTGGAATATCCGACAGGTGATAACTCATATTGCAGACATGCATATTCTTCATTTTGCAAGATTCAAACAAGCGCTTTGCGACGATAATCCTGTCGGTTTTGCTGCTAACATCAACGGTTGGAACAGTTTGGCAGAAGTCAATAATGCTCCTGTTGCCGATTCGGTTTTGTTGTTGGAAGCCACACACAAGCGGTGGATTCATCTTTTAAAAACAATGCCGCTGACCGATTTTGACCGCACCTTTTTCCATCCTTTGCGCAACATCAATTTGACTTTAGCTCAAGCTCTATCTATGGCGGCTTGGCATACACGCCATCATTTTGAGCATATTAAAATAGCTATGGAAAATGTGTAATAGCATTATACAAAACCTTTCTAATCGGTTTATTTTCAAATATGGATACCTCGTTGTTTTCCATGTATTATTTTTTAAGATGTTTTTTATAAATTATTGAAAATCAATGATTTGTAAAATTAAAAAATTGTTTTAAAACCAACAATATGTTTTGATTTTTTTTATCTACCTCATAATATTTTACCGTATATTTATTCCCAACTAAATCAGCCATTTATTGTATGTTAAATCTATCCTCTGTACTCGAACAAAGTGCTAAACGCTATCCGAACAATGAAGCTTTTGTCTTCATGGATACGCGCCTCAATTTTGCACAAACCAATGCCGCTGCCAACCAAGTAGCCAACGGTTTAAAATCCATCGGCATTAAAAAAGGTGACAAAATAGCTTTAAGTTGCTTGAATTTACCTTATTTTCCTATCATTTATTATGGCATTCTGAAAATGGGGGCTGTTGTCGTACCCCTCAGTGTTTTGCTCAAACGCAATGAAATTGCCTATCATTTGCAGGATTCGGAAGCAAAAGCCTACTTGTGTTTTCAAGGTACGCCCGATTTACCGATGGGGCAAGAGGGTTTTGCTGGCTTCAATGCTACCCCAGAATGTAAGCATTTTTATGTGATAACGGCGCAACCCACCGCACCAAGCCCGATAGAAGGCACGTCCACATTCGGGCAACTCGTTGGCAGTCAATCGCCGCATTTCAAAAGCGTGATGACTGGAGCGGACGACGACGCCGTCATTATATATACGTCAGGCACAACGGGCAAGCCCAAAGGTGCACAGCTCAGCCATTCCAATTTATTGATGAATGCCTTTGTCTGCGCTGAATATTTAATGAAAACAGACGTGCAGGATGTGCAATTAATCACGCTTCCGTTGTTCCATATTTTTGCTATGACAGTCCAACTGAATGCAGGGGTTTATAAAGGTATGAAAAGCATCTTGCTCCCTCGTTTTGATGCGGAAGCCGCTTTGGGTTTGATGCAAAAAGAAAAAGTAACGTTTTTTGCAGGCGTACCGACTATGTATTGGGGACTTTTGAATAATAATTCAGAGAATATTGATATTGCAACCATCACTTCAAACCTTAAAGCGTGTTTTTCAGGCGGTGCTTCGCTGCCTGTGCAAGTCTTGCGAGATTTTGAAACGAAATTCAATGTGCCGATTTTGGAGGGTTATGGCATGTCGGAAGGCTCGCCCGTTGTCACCTTTAACCATCCCGATAAAGAGCGCAAACCTGGCTCGATAGGTACGCCGATTTGGGGTGTGGATGTGATGCTTGTGGATGAAAAAGGCAAACAAGTGCCGACAGGTGAAAAAGGCGAGTTGATTTATAAAGGGCATAACGTCATGAAAGGCTACTATAAAAAAGCAAAAGAAAGCAAAAGTACCTTGAAAGAGGGTTGGTTATACTCAGGCGATATTGCGGTGCAGGACGACGACGGTTATTATTACATCGTGGATAGGGTAAAAGATATGGTGATTCGTGGCGGCTTGAATGTCTATCCGCGCGAAGTCGAAGAGGTGATGATTAAGCATGAAGCCGTGTCGTTGGTAGCCGTTATTGGTGTGCCGCACAATGAGTTTGGAGAAGAAATAAAAGCCTGTGTGGTTCTAAAACCCGGTGCGAATACCTCACCCGAAGAACTAATTGAATGGACAAAAAGCCGCATTGCTGCTTATAAATACCCGCGCATCGTTGAGTTTTTAGACGCTTTGCCGATGAGTGCAACGGGTAAAATATTGAAAAAGGATTTGAGAAAATAGGGAAGTACCCCCTCAGTATAAAACCTTTACGAGGGTTGAAAAACCCTCGTAAAGGTTAATGTAAAATGAAAAATTATTCAAGCCATGACTGTACAAGACATCCTCTCTGAATTGGCTCAAATGGGCAGTGAAAACACCAAAAAAATATTCATGCGGCACGGTGCTAAGGAGCCGATATACGGTGTAAAAGTCGGCGATTTGAAGACAATTCAGAAAATTATTAAGAAGGATTATCAACTCGCGCTCGACTTGTA
>JAYTON010000211.1:0-2908 GCA_043747725.1 Saprospiraceae bacterium | reverse complement strand
CATAGCCATCGGACGTATTTTACACCAATGTGGCTCTACGGCGTCTGCATAATCGGGAGCTGTTGGACTCCAACGAGCGGGATTATTTTGACTGACAGTATATTTAGGCATTGAGCGTGTTTGAGCATAATTGTCTTTGGTTGACCATTTGATAATAGCACTTCCGACAGTGTCCCCATAAGCAATTGACCGCTCGTAAACATCTTTTGGAATGCCTATCATTTTCATTTCTTTAAAAATCCTATTTTCAAAAGCCGTTATGCTATCTTCTGAAAATATCAGCTTTTTACCTACTTTCAAATAGGCTTTTACGCTTGCCAAAGGAAAACAATACTCTTTTCCTAATTCTGGTTTAGGCATTTCACCCAAACCATTCAGCTGATTTGATAGACTTTGATACCCCTCAGTATTGGCGTTCAACGCTTCATACGCCGCCACGTGTGCATACGCATATATACGTGAGGCAATCATTGGAGGGAAAAGATCGTGCTTGATGACAGAGGTCAACGCCAACATAGAGCGGTGCAAATATTCCGCATCGGCTGTTTCTCTTTGAAAATTAGGGTTCTTTTTTTCACAACTTGCCCATAAAATACTAACTGTTAAAAATAAACAAAGGGCTTTTATTAGATTCGTTTTATACATTCTCAAGCGATATTTATTCTTAATTTAGAAATTGAAAAACAAAGGTAAAAAAATATTTACCCAATATTGAGCATATTAGACATACCAACACCCCCTCAGTCATTTTATGCTTTAAAACTTTCAGACTTAAATTCTATTTTTACCCAAAATTGAACTTTGAACATCATGAATCAAAAAATACAATACAGTGTCATTATCATTGGCTTAATCATCATTGGCGGAGTCGGTTTTGCCATGACTCAATTACCGCTTTGGGGCTGGCTGCCACTGCCTTTATTAAGTGCCATTTGGGTACTCATCGTTTTTTTAAGATTAAAAAAATACAACCTGCGGTGGTTAATGCTCTCTACTTTGAGTGGTATCTTTCTCAGTTTGGGCTTTCCTATATCTCCGTTCACGCCCTTGATGTGCCTCGGATTTGTACCGCTATTGATAGTTGAAAATGAGATATTTACAAAGGGCAATAAAGATGGCATTCTGAAATATGCCTACAACGCTTTCGCCATTTGGAATATCGGTGCAACATGGTGGGTTTCTAATGCAGGGCTTGCACCAGGCATGATTGCCAATTTCCTAAACGCCTTTTTTATGGCAGTTCCTTTTTGGTTGTTTCATAAAAGTAGAAATATACTGAGGGGGTGGCATTTAACCGCTTTCATTATCTACTGGTTGGCTTTCGAGTATGTGCATTTGAATTGGGAAATCAGTTGGTCATGGCTCACTTTGGGCAACGCTTTCGCGCAATATCCAAGCTGGATTCAGTGGTATGAATACACCGGTGTCTTCGGTGGTTCGCTCTGGATTTTAGGAGTTAATATTTTAATTTTTAAAGTAATAAACTATAAATTTTATTTAAATAAAAATGCACAAAGCCTTATTATTCAATCAGTTGCATTGATTTTAATACCCCTCAGTATTTCAGCATTAATCGCTAATTTCCCCAATAAACAAAATGCTGATAATAATAATAAAACAGCCAACGTAGTCGTCGTGCAACCCAATTATGAACCGCATTATCAAAAATTTGAAGTACCTGAAGATATTCAACTTCTAAAATTTCTCAAGCTTGCATCTGAAAAAGTAGATTCCACAACGGACTATTTAGTGTTCCCCGAAACGAGTTTTGACTTTCATAATGTTGACAATTTTGCGCAAGTCAGCGTCATTAATCAGTTGAAAGATTTTGTCAATCGCTATCCTAAATTGCATTTGGTAACGGGCATTGATGCTATTAAAGTTTACGCTGCTTATGTGTTTCAAAAGCCCGAAGGCTTAGCTTCATCCGTGCGGGATCATGACAATCGAGATGGTACATTCACCTATTTTGAAGCCTATAATGCAGCGGCACAAATCACATCGGGTATGAATTCTATTGATTTTTATAAGAAATCCAAGCTGGTACCGGGTGCTGAGATTTTACCATATGGCTTCCTATTTGGTTGGCTGAAACCTTTGTTTAAAAAATTTGGCGGCTCTACAAGCGGCTATGGTGCACAGCCCAATCGGAGCGTTTTTTGGAATAAAGACGGTCAAAGAGCCATAGCGCCTATGATTTGCTACGAATCAGTGTTTGGCGATTTTTCACGCGGCTACGTGGAGGCGGGCGCGAATGCCTTTTTTGTCGTGACGAACGATGGTTGGTGGGATGATACGCCTGGCTATCGGCAGCATTTAAAATTTGCTTGTTTGCGAGCGATAGAGTTTCGCCGCCCTGTGGTGCGTTCTGCGAATACGGGTTCAAGTTGTTTTATTGATAAATATGGGCATGTCGAGCAGGCGACACCTTACGCCGTAGATGCTGTTATTAAGGGCACTATTTATTTAAATTCTGAAATGACTTTTTATGAAAAGGTGGGGGATATTATCGGACGTGTAGCGGCTTATTTGGCAGTGGTTCTTTTACTGTTTTTTATTTTTAATGTAAAATATTGATTACCAATTGGTTACGATATAATCGCTCTTTCACAACAACTCTCGTAGGGTTTAAAACCCTACGAGAGTTGTTGTGAAAGAATGCATACCCCCTCAGTATAGAAGCACTTTAAAACACTTTCAAACCTAAAAATATTGCTAAAATGCAAAGGAAAATACTCAGCGTAATATTCAAAACAGCCGTCAGCGTATTGCCGTTTTGAAATAATTGCACCGTCTCATTTGAGAAAGTAGAGAAGGTACTAAAGCCGCCGCAGAAGCCCGTTGCCCACAACATTTTTTGCTCGTCGCTCAAAATGCCTTTCATCGTCAAAGCAGTTAATACACCGAT
>JAYTON010000210.1:0-2970 GCA_043747725.1 Saprospiraceae bacterium | reverse complement strand
GAACAAAAGCAAATCACAACGGGGTTTAATGTTTGACGACAGAGACAAATGTTGTGGCAAATATCATAAATTCAAAGAACAAAAGCAAATCACAACAATTGGAATGAGCGTACCGCCAGTAATGAGGTTGTGGCAAATATCATAAATTCAAAGAACAAAAGCAAATCACAACAATTTGAACGAATGTAGTTAATACACTTTCGTTGTGGCAAATATCATAAATTCAAAGAACAAAAGCAAATCACAACGCGAAAAGTGTTTCAAAAAAATGCAGACCAGTTGTGGCAAATATCATAAATTCAAAGAACAAAAGCAAATCACAACGTAATCACAGTAATTGTCACCGTCCTGTCGGTTGTGGCAAATATCATAAATTATTCGCCGTATCTTTATCTCTGGCGCTCATGAATGCTAAAGCATTTCAAAGAACAAAAGCAAATCACAACCAGCCTCCATACCTAACTTTGTCAACTCTACTTTTATAATGTTCTGTCTTTTTTGTAAATGAAATCATTGCCTTGGTTGGGCAGTGGTTCTAAATGCTCATTATCGCCAAACAATATTTCGTCTGGAATACCATTTGGAAAGGCAGCACAAATGAGTCCACTTAAATGCCATTTGCATGTATTGCATGGAATAATTATTTGGTCAAATTCTTCTATTATTTTGCTCATTCTACAAATTTTATCGGTGCTATAAATCTATTAATTGCTTCAAATTATAAAATATCATAAATTATTCGCAATATCTTTATCTCTGGCGCTCACTATCTTTCCAATCATAATATTCAGAAAATTTTATTCTAGTCAATTATTCATTTTTTCCACTGCCGATATTGCTTTGCTTAATATTTTTTCTGTAAAACCCACTTGCACATTTTCTATTTCTCTGCTGACAATATTCACTAAGGGAATATTATTCAGAATTTTATACGTTATTCTGCTTCGATTGAGTTCTGCAAGTTTGCACAAACCTCCCTTAAACCCCTCGATAAACAATGTTGAAACACCATTAAGTTTAGATGCTTTGTGGATCGGTTCGGACGGAATAACATTGTCACTTTTAGCTGGAAAATCTTGTGTAAGACTTGTAATTTTTGATTTTTTAGATTTTGATTTTACGTTCATCCAACACCTGATCTGTTCATAAACTTCCTTAGAATTTACTAGTTTGTGGTGTACTAAACCGGTGATCTCCTTATGATTTTTTAAATTAAAAAACAGATGATGTTTATTCTTTGATTGCCCTTTAGCACTGTCTTTTCTCACGAGCGCATCACCAAACCATTGATTGATCAGGTCATCTGTACCATCTGTCAAAGTGCCAGTTATGAGATAGTACGATATATGCTCCAATAGCGGCACAACAGTTTTGTTATTTTGGAGTAATTGATCCGGATGATGGTTTTGCCAATCCTCATCTGTCAGATATCCATAACGCAAATCTTTGATACCCGCACTACGTAAGTTGATAATGTCTCCTGTTAAATTTGTATAAGAATTTGGTATTTTTTTAAGTAGAAATGTCATAGCATTACCAAATTTTTCAAGAGGTGCTCCGAGGTGAGGTGTGCCTAAAAAAAATATTTTACTGACCTTAGGTGTCCAGTCTGCCCCTTGAAATGCAGCATAATAACAGGCACTTCTGGTCGCAAGTCCCCCCATACTATGCCCAATTATAACAATATCTTTGACCTCCACAGGATATACCTTTAACAATTTATGGATCAGATGAGAGAGCAATTTTCCATTTTGTGAGATGTGTATTCCGGTATTGTATCTGAGATAAAGTGGCGTGTAGTCCCATTCTGTTTGTATAATTGAGCCGTAATTTGTGTTTGGCTGGTTAGGAAAATTCCAAATTGTTTCGTCATTTATCAAGCCATGTACCAGAATACATATCTTCGGACTTACTTCTGGATAATGAACTCTAATATTTTCAGATGTTAATTCAATAGGAGTATTGTTTTTGTAAAATTGCATTTCTCTTGACAGACCGTTTGAAGTGCTGTGCAGATGATCCCCTATCACCCCATTTAATAGGCCTTCACCTAATCGTGCACCTTTGGCAACTTTAGATGTAACAACTGTCGAAAAAAGACTGAGCTTATCATTATTTACCATTGATTTTAAATATTTTGTGTTTTAATCATTTTATTCACTGCACCTCTTACCAGTTTTCGGGATAATTTATCGGCCTCAATATTATATTGAGTTTCATCAGCCATTTTTTGGTGGGCTTTCATTTTGATGGTTGTAATACTAAAATTTTTATTCAATTGAATCCACCTTTTTATCAAATCAATATTTCTGATTTCATTTCCTTTGGAAGTAATGTAATTCTTCAAGGCAATGTTATCAGCCCTGTTCTTAAATTTAGCTACATATTGGCTATCCGAGTGTAGCTCAACTTTGTTAACTTTTTTGAAGTGTTGTAGAATATAATTCAGTGCCATGATGGGTGCCGCTAATTCCATTCTTTGGTGTGTTGTATCTGAAAAGGTTTCTGATAAAACAATTTTTTCATCGTCAACAAAAAAGATAGCTACACACGCTCCGATATGGAGTCTGGTATTACAACTTCCATCCGTATAGATCTTAGTGTTTGATATCATCAGTGAATGTTTAAATTTTTATATTTGAACGAAATAGAGCAAAATTCCTCTAAATTTACCCATCCTAAATGGGTGTCCACAAGCCGACGTTTGTGGTTCCTTCTTTATTGAGTGAAATCGTTCACTCAATTTGCTTTGCAACCATTCAGTTATCCTTAAAATAGAAGGACTTTCAAAGTCCTTTGAATTGATTTGTCCTATAAATTTATCTGCCTGTCTAATCAATGGTTTTTTATGGTCCTTAATTTAACTTATGGCACTTTTTAGAATGCATAACCTGTATAGATGGCGAAAAATACATCGCACGAGAAAATATAATTTGCAGTTTGTAGCCCAATGACTTAATTTTAAAAAAT
>JAYTON010000209.1:0-2096 GCA_043747725.1 Saprospiraceae bacterium | reverse complement strand
TCTAAGATGATGCACAAAGCTGATTAATTGCCACTAAAATCGGGTTGCTCCTGTCCTTCTTGTTTTTTATTACCCTTTTTGAAAATAGAAGCATCCACTTTACCAAATGGCACTTGTAATGATAATTTAAAAAATCGGGTATCACGGCGGCGCATAGATTCTTGAATATACGTCGGTTGTGTATAAACCGTAATATCTTTTCGAGTATTGAACACATCACTAATTGAAAACGTCACATTCGCCGCATTGTTGAAAAATGATTTTTTTACCGCAAAATCCATATAAGAAATGCCTTGGCGATTGCCTTGTGGAATCGGGCGATTGCCTTCATAAGCACCATTCACTTGCACAGCAAAATTAGCCGGTAAACGGTATGTCAAATTCACTTTGCCATTGGCAGCCCATCCTGTGTTAGTAAAAGTATCAACATTGACATTGAATTTGAAGACATTGGCATTGAGCATCACTTCAAAGTTTTTACCGAAAGCCATTTTCAAAGTATTGTCCATACCGTATGTCAATTCATTCGTTCCATTCACAAAAGATGTCACCAATACTGAGGGGTCTATTGCAGAAGGACGAATCAAGGGTTTGAGCGTATTGGTTTCATTACTCAAATATAATGTAGCCAACCAATTATTAGCCCCAAATATTTTATTATAGTTCAATTCTGCAAGGTTCACAAACTCAGGTTGTAGATTTGGATTACCGATTTGGATATTCTGTTTATCATTGCCTTGAATACCCGGCATGAGTTGTCTAGAATTCGGACGTTGTATTTTACGGCTGAAATTAAGACCGATTTCTGTTGCCTCATCTAATTTTTTTGAAATATACAAGGCTGGAAACAATGAGCGCAACAAATCTTTTGCTGTCCCTTTTGGATAGTCATATCCAAAATTAGACGTACCATCCAGATTAGAAATACCTGTCAAGTTAGATTGCTCAAAACGCAAACCTGCTTGATAATTAATTTGATTTTTTAAACGACCTGAATAAGTAATATATGCGGCATTAATGCTTTCTGTAATGCGTGTATCCTGTGAAAACTGATTGCCTTGAACATAAGCATTGGTCAAATAATCAAAAGGTTTATAAAGATATTCTTGATCGCGTCCACTCCAAAAACTCCGCACACCCATTTCTATTTTCGTAGAATCATTGATAGGATTCACATAATCTAATTGAAAAACGGCTTGATTGCTTGTATTTGCACCATTTATATTAACGAGTTCTGGATAATTTGTCAAGGGCTGACCTGTGTTATCAAAGCCTGTTGTATTCCAGAAAGCTATATTTGAGACACTTCCCCAACCATAATTCGCCAAAGCGACCAATGATTTACCTTTTGTTGCAAAAGTTTTTTTCCATTGTGCTTCTACACTATTGTTTTTAAAATCATTTTCAGGGGTCGTTTGGCGCACGCCATAGCTTGTAATTTGTTTTGATGTATTCAGATATTCATAGTTTTGATTGGTCATTATATTGAATTTACCATCTACTTTTGTACCCGCTAATGAAAGCGTATTGCGATTGTTCAGCGTATAATCCAGATTAATTCGCCCTATTTGAAACACGTTTTGAAATGTTACATCTGTATTTTGATTAAAATAATTTTGGATGACCCCCTCAGTATTTAGGTTCGTCCGATAGACATAGCCAGTACTGGGGTTATTAGAAGCGTTGATATTATAAAAACCGCCAACACTCCATTTTCCTTCATGCGCATTCAAGTTCAACATCCCATTGTAACGGTCTTGTGTACCAATACCCAAACCCACTACACCATTATACCCAGGTTTGCGATTTTTCTTTAAAACAATATTTAAAATACCGCCTGTGGTGGAAGCCTCATATTTAGCAGAAGGATTTGAAATAACTTCAACGGATTCAATTTGGTCGGAAGGAATTTGATTCAATGACATCAAAGTCGGCTTGCCATCTACATAAATCGTTGTGCCACGGTCACGCAGCTTGGCGTTGCCATCCATATCTACAGTTACTGAGGGGACGTTTTTCAAGACATCTTCAGCCGTTCCGCCCGTAGCCGTAATGCTTTTATCAACGTTAAAAACCCTTTTTTCAAGGCTCATCAT
>JAYTON010000208.1:0-2404 GCA_043747725.1 Saprospiraceae bacterium | reverse complement strand
CGTTGTCATGGCTTCCGTTGGAGCAGGGATGCATTGCAACGCTATTGTTTACCAGTTTTAACTTTTCTATGTATTTAATACCTCCGTCTGTTGGGTTCAGACGTAATTATCTCTACTTTGGACATAATTATATCAGTTTTAAGCCTAAATAGGCAGTTTTATGAAAAACGTAGTGCCGACCCCCTCAGTACTTTCCACTTCCAAAGTGCCGCCATGCCCTTTCGTCACAATATCATAAGCGAGTGAAAGCCCTAAACCCGTACCTTGTCCTGTTGGTTTGGTGGTGAAAAATGGTTGAAAAACTTTGACTCTTACGCTTTCGGACATACCTGTGCCGTTGTCTTTGACTTTTATAATGATAGTGCCAGCCCCCCCCGCCCCCAAAGGGGGAGCCAAATAGTGAGTACTCACCGTTACGGTTGGCACGTAGGACTCCCCCTTTGGGGGTTGGGGGGCTACCGCATAAAACGCATTATTAATCAAATTCAATAAAACGCGCCCAATATCTTGTGGAATGACTTCTATTTTAGGCAAGTTTTCATCAATAATCAATTTATAATCGGCATCAAAGTCCTTATCTTTTGCTTTCATGCCATGATACGCCAATCTTAAATATTCATCAGTCAAAGCATTAATATCAGTAACTTCTTTTTTACCCGTGCTGGGTTTTGAATGTTCGAGCATCCCTTTAACGATGCTGCTTGCTCTTTTGCCGTGATGGTTTATTTTCTCTTGGTTTGAGGATAAATCATCGAATAATTCGCCGATATATGCCTTGTCTTGCGTGGGTTTTTCGATTTCATCTTTTAAGTCTTTCACCAAATCCACGCTCAATTCCGAGAAGTTATTGACAAAATTCAAGGGATTTTGTATTTCATGGGCGATGCCAGCTGTCAATTCACCAAGTGAGGCGAGTTTTTCGGATTGGATGAGTTGGGATTGAGTAGCTTTCAAAGTTGAAAGTGTTTTTTCTAAAACAACATTTGCTTGTTGTTTTTGGCGATTATTGCGAAAAAGAATGAAAGAAATAAGCAAAAACATAGCTAAACCTGCCAATAAGCCATATTGCCTTAATTTATTTTGGCTCGTAATCTGCTCATTTTCAACTTCTTTTCGTCTTGCTTCATCATCAGCAATCATGGTTTGCATGGTTTGAATATTTCCTGCACCAAACAAACTTTCCTTTGTTTTTACCATCAATTCTTGGTATTCGTAAGCCTGTTTTAAGTCATTTTTGACTTTGTAGGCTTTGGCTAATAAGGTACTTGATTCTAAAATTCTGAGGTTAAAAGGACCCATTTGCCCTGTTGTCAAGCCTTTTTTTGCGTAAACAATACATGAATCCGGTTGATTTAATTTAAGAAAAAACTTTGCAATTTCATTGTAAGTATAGGAGGCATTTCGAGGGTCATTCACGTAGTTTGAAGCTTCAATACTCTCTTTAAAATAGTCTAATGCACGCTGATTATTACCTAATTTGCCTTGAATTCGCCCAAAATTTCTCAAATGAGTTGCTAAACGTTCATCCATTTTCAATCGAATACCACCTTCATAAGCCATTTTTGTGTAGTACATTCCCGAATCCAATTGATTGCTGCCAATATAGGCAGCACCAATGTTTCCATATTGACTAAATACAGCCCTTTCATTATGAATTTTTTCTGCGATTTTATTAGCCTTTTGATAATAGTAAATGGCTTTGGGAAATTCCTGCAAATCATAGTAAATAATTCCAAAAGTATTATTACAATTCTCTATTACCTCAAAATATTGATGTTCTTCGGCAATTCTCAGTGCTTTCAAGGCAAAATCCATCGCTTTGGGCAAATCTCCCAATTCTCTATAAACACCACCGATTCTGTTTAAAGCACTTGCCTCTCCTTTAGGAAATTTAATTTTTTGTGCTAATGTCAAGGCTTTTTGACCATATTTCATAGCAGAATCAGGTTTCATCAGCCTATATTTTTCAGCTAATGCTGCCATTATCAGCACACGATTAGTATCTTGCTTGGCAATAGTCAATTCGTGCTTCAAGCTATCAGTAGCTTTATTTTGCCCAAAGCCAATGCTACAAGCGCATGTAAGAAGGAATGTTATTATTAAAATCTTCATTTTCAGATGGTTTTAAAAGGTAAAGTAATAATAAACTCAGAACCGACCCCCTCAGTACTCTCGACTTCCAAAGCCCCGCCATGCCCTTTCGTCACAATATCATAAGCTAAAGAAAGTCCTAAGCCTGTGCCTTGTCCTGTCGGTTTGGTGGTGAAAAAGGGTTGAAAGACTTTGGCTCTTACGGCTTCTGACATGCCAATACCATTGTCTTTGACATGTATTTCAATCGTGTTCCCCACTTGTTTTGTACTCACGAATACTGAGGGGGTATAACCTTCGGAAGGTTTGAAAC
>JAYTON010000207.1:0-5377 GCA_043747725.1 Saprospiraceae bacterium | reverse complement strand
GGCTCTTTATTTAAACAAATAGTTGAAATTAACGGCTTTCGACCAGTTGAAACTGAGGGGTGGTTACGGCTATGCTCTACTGCCTAATTGAAATAGTTTGTTAAGTTATACCGAAAGCGAGTTTTGCCCAAATGGGATGTTATTGTTCTGTTCTTTGAATAGGCGTCAAATTATGGATACCCTGATGGGGTTTTTTATAATTATATTCCATTTCCCAAAGTTTAAGTTGATACTTTCTATCCTCAGAATCTATGAATTTAATTTTATGAAAAAAATTTTCATTATCTGTTCGGTTAAATCGTTCGATGAAACCATTTTTCCAAGGTTTCCCTTTTGGAATCAAAGTATGGATTCAATTATCTTCTTCGACTTTTTTAGTAAAGCGGTTTTATATAATATCTATCAGTCTAATATCTAAAAATCTAAAAAATCGCTCCGCCACCTATGGCAAGATACTCTGCACTAATGCGATGCGCTTTCAAGTAAATACCCGCGTAAAACTGTGTAGAAGGTCGCCCGATAGGTGGAAAATACCAACGTAAGCCCAATTTATCGTACCAAAAATCAGGAATAAACAGCGATTTTTTAGTGGCTACATAAAACCCTACTTGTAGCAAAATACTCACTCGCCCATACATCAATTCATCTGCCACATAAACGCTGTAACGAGAGGCTTGCCTAAATGCCTCATCCCGTGTCATGGCATGGGTGCTTTGCAAAGCAAAGGCATAAATATTTTTATTTTGTTCATATTCAAGCCCTAACATTATACGATTGACTTTATTGACATGATAAACACCTGCCATTGAAGCAATATAATCGGCATAACGAGGTCCACCGGGTATTGAAGTTTCAGTAAAACCCAATTCAGTATGTACACTCATCCCTAATCTTTTATTGGGTTTTGAAGATAAATTATACCGAATATAATCTCCTGAATCTACTGGATTGGGTGAATAAACGACACCCACATTTATCGCTGGTATATTAATGCCGTAGTTAGGCGTTTGCGAGCTACCGTTTGAAAAATGCGTAAAACTCAAACCGCCATGCACTTTCCAATGCTGACTGAGGAGTTTTTCAAGTTCTATTTTAATATGCGTGATGTCATTCAATTTTGAACCGACAGCATTATTGGTAGGGTTGGTCAGAATGTCATAGTGTTTGGTTAAAAAAGCTAATCCTGAGCCGATTTGGAAGTACCCCCTCAGTATTTTGGCGTTCAAAAACCTCAAATTAAGGGTAGGGCAAATGCCGTATGCTGTGCCGAATACGTCTTTATTGCCCAGATTAAAATAAAAAAGAGATGCCCCTACTGAGGGGTATCTTTGCCATTGTTGCCATTCTTTTTGACCATAAAGCTGTTTATTGACATGTATTTCTATGCCCGTACTGAGGGGGGGCGGTGTAAACAATAGCTTAGGGGTATGCTTAATAATTTTACCAAAATGACTATTCATTTCTATGGATAAGCCTTTCAAATTTTGAGCTTTTATATTGAAAATGAATAAGTTAAATATAGTCATAAAAATTAATTTTATATAAATCATACAATTTGTTTTAATTGAAAATTGCTTTGAAAGACGTAAAAATAAGGCTAAATACAATGCCATTCCTCATCTTTATTGTACGAATATTTTAACCCCTCAGTATAACTTTAAAAAAAATGTGAAAAAAGGTTTCGGAAATGGTCTTTTAAGAAAAGTTGATATAGTACCTTTGCACCCAATTTGAATATACCGTATTAATTATCAAGTTGAACTATGCCAAGAGATACCTCTATTAAATCAGTCCTCATCATTGGAAGTGGACCGATTGTCATCGGACAAGCCTGCGAATTCGATTATTCAGGCACTCAAGCGTCCCGCTCACTTCGCGAAGAAGGCATCGAAGTCATCCTCATCAATTCCAATCCGGCTACGATTATGACCGACCCCGTTACGGCAGACCATATTTATCTGCTGCCGCTGACCGTTGAGAGCATCATCCAGATTTTGGAAAAGCACAATATTGACGCCGTTTTGCCAACTATGGGTGGTCAAACGGCGTTAAATTTAGCCATCGAAGCCGACAAGCAAGGCGTTTGGGAACGTTATGGTGTGCGGATGATAGGCGTGGATGTGGCGGCAATTGAACTTACCGAAGACCGAGAGCAATTCAAGCAATTGATGCTCAGAATCGGGATGAAAGTTGCCCCTTCGTTCATCGCTAACTCTTACCTTGAAGGTTTTGAAGCAGCTCAAAAGATTGGTTATCCGTTGGTTATTCGCCCATCGTTTACGTTAGGTGGCTCGGGCGGTGGCTTTGTGCATAAAGAATCGGAATTTGGCGATGCCTTGAAGCGCGGTTTGGACGCTTCACCTACACACGAAGTCTTAGTTGAAAAAGCAGTCTTCGGTTGGAAGGAATTTGAGCTGGAATTACTGAGGGATTCCAATGACAATGTCGTAATTATCTGTACGGTCGAAAATCTCGACCCGATGGGCATCCATACAGGCGACTCCATTACAGTGGCTCCTGCCATGACACTCTCTGATACGGCGTTCCAACAAATGCGCTCGGACGCTATCCGCATGATGCGCTCGTTGGGTAACTTTGCAGGCGGTTGTAATGTCCAATTTGCTATGAATCCTGAAACGGAGGAGTTGATAGCTGTTGAAATCAACCCACGTGTGAGCCGTTCATCTGCTTTAGCATCTAAGGCAACGGGCTATCCGATTGCTAAAATTGCGGCTAAATTGTCGATTGGCTATCATCTCAATGAATTAAAAAATCAAATTACTAAGACAACTTCCGCTTTCTTTGAACCGACGTTGGATTATGTCATCGTGAAAATGCCGCGTTGGAATTTCGATAAATTCCCGGGTGCTGATGATACCTTGGGTTTGCAAATGAAATCAGTAGGAGAGGTCATGTCCATCGGACGCAATTTCCTCGAAGCCATGCAAAAAGCGTGTCAGTCGCAGGAAAATGGTCGTGCTGGATTGGGTGCTGATAAGAAGGAGTGGATTAGAACGGAAGATATATTAAAACGCCTTGAAAAAGCGAGCGATGACCGCATTTATCGCGTAAAAGATGCTCTGCGCTTGGGAATTCCATCCAAAAGCGTTCAAAAACTGACCGGTATCGACCCTTGGTTTATTGGTCAAGTGAAACGTTTGGTGAAATACGAAGAGCAACTTCAACGCTACAACGTCGCCGAAGATATACCAACTGACTTTTTATTAGAACTCAAACAACATGGCTATTCTGATGCTCAGATTGCTTGGGTTTTGAGAATAAAGGAAGAAGAAGTCACGCGCTATCGTAAAAAATCAGGCATCCGCAGAACCTATAAAGTAGTAGATACCTGCGCGGCGGAGTTCGAGGCGAAGACACCTTATTATTACTCCACTTTTGAAGGGGAAAACGAAAGTATTCCGTCTAATAAAAAGAAAATTATCGTCTTAGGTTCGGGTCCGAACCGTATTGGACAAGGCATTGAGTTTGATTATTGCTGTGTGCATGGTTTGTTGGCTATCAAAGAAGCCGGTTATGAAGCCATCATGGTCAATTGTAACCCTGAAACCGTCTCAACGGACTTCGATATTGCCGACAAACTCTATTTTGAACCTGTTTATTGGGAACATTTGCTCGAAATCATTGAACTGGAGCAACCCGAAGGCGTCATTGTTCAGTTAGGTGGCCAAACGGCTTTGAAATTGGCAGAGAATCTCCACAAAGCGGGTATCAGAATCATTGGTACAAGCTACGATAATATGGATATTGCAGAGGATAGAGGTCGCTTCTCAGATATGCTCAAGGACTTAGAAATTCCTTATCCCCCTTATGGTGTGGCTGCGGATACAGACGAAGCCTTGGAATTGGCGAAGAGAATATCTTACCCTGTTTTGGTGCGCCCCAGTTATGTATTAGGTGGTCAGAGGATGAAAATTGTTATCAATGATGTAGAATTAGAGAAGGCAGTGCTTAATATTTTCAAGCACATGCCCGATAACCGCGTCTTGATTGACCAATTTTTGGAGCGTGCCAAAGAAGCTGAAATTGATGCTATCTGCGATGGTGAAGAGGTTCATATCATGGGTATTATGGAGCATGTAGAACCCGCGGGTGTTCACTCAGGTGACTCGGCAGCATTGCTCCCGACCTATAGTTTAGGTCCCATTGTGTTAGATCAAATGATTGAATATGCACATAAATTGGCATTTGCCTTAAAAATTAAGGGCTTAATAAATATCCAATTTGCTATTAAAGACGATAAAGTCTATGTCATAGAAGCCAATCCTCGTGCTTCAAGGACAACGCCTTTCATCGCCAAGGCTTACCAAGTACCGTTTCTGAATATTGCTACCAAAGTGATGATTGGTTCACATAAATTAAAAGACTTTACTTTTGAACCTAAATTGGAAGGCTATGCCATCAAAGTACCGGTGTTCAGTTTCAACAAATTCCCGAATGTGGATAAGAAATTGGGACCCGAAATGAAATCCACGGGCGAAGCGATTCAATTCATCAAAGACTTGAAAGACCCGTATTTTAGAGAATTGGATAGGAATCGGTATATGTATTTGTATCAATAATTGAGTTAAATCATAGGAAGACTTAAAATCTTCCTATGATTAGGCTATTATCGTCAATACCCCCTCAGTATAAACATTCAAACGCCTTGTAAACTGACAGTTTACAAGGCTTTTTTTTAGGAAAACTAATCATAAATCTCTCTACGATGTCCTAAGTTAATAACATCTACTATGAGTGTTTTATCAAAAATCTCATAAATAATGCGATAATCAGCAACATCGAAAGATGAAGAAACAAGTAAAGTGCAAACCGTAGTGCAAACTGAAAAAACAAAAGCGATTATGCTTTTCACATAATCGCTTGAAAATCAACGGTTTATATTGGTGCTCCCGACAGGGCTTGAACCTGTGACCCCCTGATTATGAGTCAGGTGCTACTAACCAACTGAGCTACAGGAGCGGTCATCATTAAAATGACGTGCAAAATTAGCATTTTTTAAATAGTTTGCAAGACTTTCGGTCAAAATATATAACCAAATGTCTTGCCTTTTGTTTTAACTGTTTGATGGTCAATACTTTGTAAGAATTCTATTTTTAATCTAAAACTTTTAAATCATGTGGACAGAAAAAAATAATGCCCTCAACGCGACTTTAAAATTCAAAGACTTCGCAGAAGCCTTCGCTTTTATGACTGAAATCGCTTTTTATGCCGAAAAAATGAACCATCACCCCAATTGGTCGAATGTTTATAATACCGTTGAAATTAAACTTAATACGCACGATGCCGGTAATATTGTTACAGAAAAAGATAGAAAATTAGCGGAAGCCATTGATAAAGTCTATAAAAAGTTTGAAAA
>JAYTON010000206.1:0-3627 GCA_043747725.1 Saprospiraceae bacterium | reverse complement strand
CACGTTTAATAAAACCATGACTAAATAATACACCGTATTGAGTAAAATAAAGAACAGCAATTTCTTTGGGCTTTAAATGTATCCAATACACATCGGGCTTAGTCGGACTACCTGCTTTGTGTTGGTTGATTAAGGCGCGAAGTTGGGCTTGACTATCAGGATAATGAAATGTTTTTTTTTCGACCACCACCACTACGTCGTTGTTTATCAATAGGCAACGGCGCAAATAATTCAGGTTTGGTCAATTCATCAATAGCTCTTTTAAGCGTCTTTTGATGAATATTAAACAGTCCTTTGATGTACTTCTTTCCCCCATGACCCATTTTTAGTGCCTCTATTGCTGCGTAATGACGTGGCTCCCGTTCTTTCAAATTACAATAAAAAGCGTACATTTGATGCTCAACTATTGACGTATATTTTTCTATCATTTTCCAGTTTTGCCGCAAACATACAATTGTTAAAACACGCTTTTATTTATTTCTCGTTCCTTAAGCATTAAAATGATTTTAATTTTGGTAAAAATTCAGAAACAATTTTCAAAAAATCGCTTGCTTTATACAGCATTTTTTATTGCCTATTTTTCAATATTCACCCTATTTTCAAGTGGCTGTGGGAAGGAGAATACAGTACCTGCTTATGTGTATATTCCCTCTTTTTCATTGACCACAAAAAGTGGAGAGGGATCTAATGCTCATAAGATTACAGATGCTTGGGTGTATGTCAATGGGCAAATCAATGGTGTATTTCAAATGCCTGTTATATTGCCGATTGTAGAGTTGGGGCAGCATGAAATAACTGTTTTTGCAGGCATCCGCAACAATGGCACGCGCTCCAATCCGATTATCAACCCTTTTTTTGAGTCATTTAAAATAAACTTGAATTTAAAAGCAGGTAAGGTGGATACGCTTCGACCTAAGACAGCATATATTGCCAATACACAATTTAAAATCGTGGAAAATTTTGAATCGGGCAATATTTTTACTGTTGATAGGGATAATAATACAACGCTGCGTTTTACGAATGTTGACAATGGTTTTGAAGGGAAAAGTGGGCAAATTGTCTTGACAAAAGCCAATCCGATTATGGAAAAGGCATCTTCTACTAAAGCGCAATTGTCAGATTCGGCTGAAAATATTTATCTTGAAATGAATTACAAAACGGAATCTGAGTTGTCGATAGGGCTTGTCGGTTCGGACAATGTAGGGGAAGTTTCGATTATCAAAATAACCTTATATCCTAATAAAGAATGGAATAAAACCTATATCAACCTGACCAATGAAGCTAAGGATTTAAAGAAAAAAGACTTCCAAATTGTCTTTAGAAGTCTTTTGCCCGATACATTATCAACTTCTACCATTTTGATTGACAACGTTAAATTAATTCAAAAATAATTGACCAATATGTTGCACCTCCAGTGCATTTTCTCCCGAAGGGATTCCTTTGGAACACCTTTCACTTGCTCAAATTGAAACGAAAAAGTGCCTCTCACAAATACGGTGAAAGGCACTGTTAGAATACGGTGTTTGTTTTCATATTAACTGATTTTACGCAGCCACAAAAGACTCCCTGAAAAGGTTTAACTCTTGATAAGCTGCTTTAAGAGCTTTGACGTAAATTTTAGCTTTGATTTCAAAGTGGTTTAATTTTGAGCATATTTTCATTTTTTCAAGTTTGACATAAGATCCGAGTAGAAATAATTGTGGCAAAGCTATTGAGCTTGGCTTGTGGCATTCTTTTGAATGACTGAAGAATAATTTTGTTCATTATAAAAAATTTTTTAACGGAGCGCGGAAATGGTTTTCTATAAATTTAATTATTAATATATGTGTAAAAAATATATTATATCGTAATATGCTTTATAGTATTGCTTGACTGACTTTTGTAGAAAATATCCATAGAATTTTAAGGCGTATGACTGGATTTGAAGCGGCTTTGTAATGAAGCGAAACGCTTTAGAGATTGTTCAGAAAAGTATGTCAAAGGGAAAAAAGACGACCTTTGTAAAATGGGAAAGAAAAAAGAAAATCCAACAACACATAATTCACCAGAAGGCTTTGATTATGAAGCCTTTGAAGCACAAGCGATAGCGGGCTTGCAAATCGGCGCAGGCTTAATCGATACTAGGGGGGTACTGAACAGCGCTTAGTGAATGCGGCCTTATCAGGGGAGATGACAGATCATCTTAAATCAGATAAAAATCTTGGGTTGTCCAATCGGCGCAATGGGCATCTATCTAAGCAATTGGATACAGAGTTAGGCTCAGTAGAAATACAAACACCTCGGGATAGATTAGGCAACTTTGAACCTCAGATAGTGGGTAAATGGCAACGGCAGTTAGGGAGTGGTTTTGATAAACAAATCCTTTCTCTGTATGATAAGGAACAAAGTTATTCAGACATCAGCCATCAACTCAAGGAATTATCTGGTTTAGAGTACTCTCATGCGTTCATCAGCGAGGTGACAGAGCAGGTTTGGAGTGAAGTTTTATCGTGGCAGCGGCGGCCATTATTGTCATTTTATAGTGTTATTTTCTTGGATGGCATCTATATACGCCCCTCAGAAGGGGCATAGTCTGCTTTCCTCATTAAGCACAATAAACTCTCTACAAAACCTGTCGTTTGGCGCAGCTTCTGTCCATACTTATAACCTAAAATAAGTACCACACTATTGGGTACAGTTGTTCGCCTACAACTTTCTTATGGGGGTCTATATCTCGCCATTCCCGAAGGACTGAGTCTTCTATCCACAAGGTGATTTGCCCTCTTTGACACAAACTCTTATTGTAGCTTGACTAATAATTCTTCAGTTTATATATATCTTTGACTGGAGCTCTTAGGTCTTTTTTCATCGTAACTCTTTCAGTTTAGCCACTTCAAAGTTACTGCTAACAGCTCATTTTTTCTTTTCGTCCGTTGCAACAAAGTCATTCATAACTCACAACAATTTTATTTATCAAATTTTTCTAAAAGCCTGACCGAAATTCTGAGAAAATCCATTTCAGTGATGATGCCTATCAATTCGTTTTCATCGTTCACAACAGGCAAGCAACCAATGCGGTGCTCGCGCATTAAGTTCAAGGATTCCAATAAAGTTGCCTTTGGTTTGACGGTTATAGGTGTGTCAATCATAATATCTTTGACCGTCAATTGCGTTTTTTTAAGCAATTCATTGTTTTGAGTATAATGCCGCAGCAATAAGCGCGAGGTAACAAGCCCTACTAATTTGCCTTGAGCATCCTCTACGGGCATATACCTTATTTTCCGCCAATCCAACATTTGAGCCACGAACTCCACAATATCTTCCCGATGCACCGTGAAAAGGTCAGTTTGCATAAATTCCTCTACATGCAATTTGGATGGATGGTAGGTTTCCAAAACATCAGGATTGGGTAATTCCCAAGTATGAACGGGTTTTTGTTGCCATTGATTTTTGACGATAGCAGAAGTCATAGTCGTAACAGCCTCATCAACGGTCATTTGTTTTACTAATCTGGTGAAAGCGCGAAGTTGCCACCTTGCGCCCGTCATATGAAGTTTAGCTCGCTCTTCGATGATGTTCATATATTTTGAAATATCAGCTTCATCTATATTTCTCAATTTCAAACCCTCTTTGGCGATAGGCAGCAAA
>JAYTON010000205.1:0-3159 GCA_043747725.1 Saprospiraceae bacterium | reverse complement strand
TCCGCCATCGCAGTTTTTACTTCTTCATCATGCTCTTCAAAGCCACCCCAAGAGAGGATAAGATTGAGCGATTCGACTCGGCTGACACCTTTCAATTTTTCATTTTCTTCTTCGGTAAAGTCAAACCCTAATTCGTTTGCTAACTTTCTCCATGCTTTAAAATGATATTTAGCAGTGTCACAGATTACACCGTCAAGGTCAAAAATACATGCTTTAATTTTATTCATATCGCCTAAACAATTGATTTTAAATGACTTATCTTAATTTTAATTCAGTTTACATTTCTTAGTGTGGGGTAAAGATAATTTAAAATTAAAACTTAACTTTTTTTCAATTAAGAAAATGATAAATTTTGAAGAGAGACTGTTATTTTTGGGTTTTAAAATAAAAATAAAACCAATATAAATGACCATTCGCCCAGTTAAAATTTCTGAATTGGACATATTACTTTCTATTACACGTGAAACTTTCATACATACTTACGAACATCTGAATAACCCAGATGATTTTCAAACTTATTTAAATAATAATTTTACGCTTGAAAAAATTCAAAAGGAGTTGGATATGGTTCAAAATGATCCTGATGTCACTACGAGTGAAGTGCAGCTGCAGGGGGTAAACAGCAATCTTCAAGGAAGTTATTACTACTTTGCAGAAACTGAAAAAATTATCGGCTATTTTAAAATAAATACAGATAAATCTCCTCTCGAAGGCACTGAACCCATTATTTATGATAAAAAATTTGATTTTAATACATTAAAAGGTGTCGAAATAGAACGAATTTATGTTTTACCCGTAATGAAAGGTCAGGGCATCGGACGATTGATGATAGAAAAAATAATTGAAATAGCCAAAACCAATGGATTTGTTTACGTTTGGCTTGGCGTCTGGGCAGAAAACGCAGCAGCTATTACTTTTTATCAAAAAATAGGCTTCACCATTTTTGGAGAGCATACTTTTATGATGGGGAATGATGCACAAAAAGATTTGATGATGATGATATGAAAAAAAGATTTGAAACATTTATTGCTGATAATCAACTTTTTACAAAAGAAGATAAACTGCTCGTGGCGGTGAGTGGCGGCGTGGATTCTATGTGGCTGGTACATTTGATGAAACTTTGCGGTTATAATTTTTCAATAGCCCATTGTAATTATAAGCTGCGTGGGGAAGAGTCAGATGGCGATGAACATTTTGTAAGAAGCTATGCTGCTCAAATAGGCGTTCAGTACCATATCAAACGGTTTGATACGACCGAATATGCTCAAAAGAAAAAGATTTCGATTCAAGAAGCAGCGCGTGATTTACGCTATGAATGGTTTGAATATTTGAGGCAAAAGTTTGATTATCAATGGATTATAACAGCTCACCATGCTTCAGATAGCGTCGAAACCATGCTTTTCAACTTTTCACGAGGTAGTGGACTGAGGGGTTTGAAAGGTATTCAACCTAAGAATGGTTTTATTGTACGTCCGCTTTTATTTACAACGAAACAAGAAATTGTAGAGGCTGCCCAAAAGGAAAATATCGTTTTTAGAGAGGATTCTTCCAATACTTCTTATAAATATACACGAAATTTTATTCGGCAACAAATCGTACCGTTGTATCAACACATCAATCCAGAGTTTGAAAAAACGGCGATTGATAATTTAAAATATTTGAGCGAAGCCAATGCGCTTCTTCACTACTTTATTCAACAAATAAAAAAAGAAGTAGTACAAACTATTGATAATCAACTATTTGTACATAGAATTAATAAAAATAAATTATCCGCCTACCCCTCAGTATCGACACTCCTTTTTGAGATTTTGAAAGATTATAATTTCAATTCCAATCAAGCAGAACAAATATTGTATGAAAAAGAAGGCTCAACGAAAGTGGGTACAAAATTTTATTCGGCAACACATATTTTACTGATTGAAAGGGATTATTACGTTGTTAAACCTTTGCATAATAAATCCTCAGAATCCTTAGCGACTAAAAGCGGAATATTTCAAGATGGAGTAGTCATTTTAGGGATTGATAGTGAGGTAAAAGAAATTGAGTTCAATCATTCCAAACTCTTACTCAATCAATATTGTATAAATGATTTTGAAATTGTAAAAGATAAAAATATCGCTCAATTGGATGCGGATACTTTACATTTCCCTTTAAAACTTCGGCATTGGCATCAAGGAGATTTTTTCAAACCGTTCGGCATGAAAGGCAGGCGTCAAAAGCTCAGTGATTTTTTCAATCAGAATAAAATCTCTGCTTTCGATAAAGAAAAAATATGGATTTTGGAAACAGCTAAAGGAGAAATTTGTTGGATTGTCGGCTATAGAATTGATGAAAGATTCAGAATGACTGAGGGGTCGGTGCGGTGTTTGAAAATTGAGTTGATTCGTGATTATAACTTGCAGCAAGTTTGAAACTTGCTGCAAGTTTTGGCATATTATACGACAATTTCCCCCATCAAAGTGGCACTCGTCGCTTCTTTTATCTTAACGAAAACATAATTCCCTGGCTTCAAACCATCGGCTTTTGGAAACACAATCATCTTGTTTTGCGTGTTTCTTCCTTTAAATTCTTTATCCGATTTTTTAGAATCGCCTTCAATCAATACTTTAAAGGTTTTGCCAATTTCCGCTTTATTATGAACCAAAGACAAATGGTTTTGCAAACGCACGATTTCATTCAAACGGCGTTTTTTAATGTCTTCGGGTATATCATCTGCTAGTTTTTTAGCAGCCAATGTGCCTGGGCGTTCGGAATAGAAAAACATATAAGACATCGAATACTTCGCAAACTCCATCATCGAGAGAGTTTCCTCATGCTCTTCTTCTGTTTCGCTACAAAATCCGGCTATCATATCGCTTGAAATAGCGCAATCGGGCATGATTTCATAGATACGCGACACCTTACTCATATACCATTCACGGTCGTAAGTGCGATTCATCAACTTCAAAACGCGCGAGTTGCCTGATTGAACTGGCAAGTGGATGTATTTACAAATATTTTCATGTTTCGCCATTGTAAAAAGCACATCGTCGCTAATATCTTTAGGATGCGACGTTGAAAAACGAATCCTCAAATCAGGCGAAATATTGGCTACCATTTCTAATAAATCAGCAAAATTAGCCGACAACACTTCAACATCGGTGATGGGTGATGGGTGAT
>JAYTON010000204.1:0-6694 GCA_043747725.1 Saprospiraceae bacterium | reverse complement strand
CAAACGGAGGCATTAAGAGAACTAATTGGAATCGGGTTAAACGACAATTTTGTCGTAATAATGCTATCGCAACCCAATCTTGTTTTAAGTGTATCTTTATATGTACTGGCTATAGATGCAATTTTACCACTTGGCAATATATATGTTTGACCTGCACAGAGATTAATATCTTTTGAAACAGCCACAGGAGGTGAAATTATTAAATTAAAATTTTTTGAAAAAGAAAAACAACGGTTAATATTGGCTTTCAATTCATAAATGCCATTAATTGGATTTAGAAAGTGGGCAGTACGATTAGAATCCACTTGAAATAAAGGCGTTGACCATCGATAACTCATAGCTGGGAAATTTGCCATAAGCGACAAAGTATCATTGAGGCAAGGCTTGGATACATTAATGGATTGGTCAAATCTAAGCGGATCACAGATAATACCGGGCGTAAAACTGGTACATTTTTCAAAATCTTCTTGCCAAACTAATATATTTCTATTATCGTATACTTTTACCCAATCTACGGCTCCACCGCCTTTCATTGAAATATTGATAATATCGAGATTGCAAATATTGTGTTTATATGTAATTCGATATATCTCAATCCCATCTAAACTCAAGCTAACAGTATCGTTGATAAAATTGAATCTGACTATCCGCCATTGGCTTAGGTCAGTAACAAGAAATGGTTGATTTTTGCTAATGATACTGTCAGCTAATTTAATATTTGTTTTTGAAATCCCTGTTAGAAGACCGGCGAAATTCACACTTGTTTTGCGACCATTGCTAAAAAAACCAATATTTGATTCATAATCCGAAATGCCGCCAATATCTGGGCTATTTTTAAATCTTACTTCATAACTGAAATCCCGTGATATGCATATAGTATCATTGTACAAAAAATTTGACCAGTAAGTGCTTTGATTACTGAGGGGGGGAGCTATGCGAAGTTGCCCATCTTTAACAAAATCGCAAACCTGCTCATTTGGCTCAATACCACCATCTGGATATGAGACGTAACCACGCCAAAGATTACTGTTTTGGGAAAAGGCTGGAAAAGTAAAAAGGAGAATTACAAATCCACAAATCATTAAAAGTTTGGTCATTCTGGAATGTTTTGCCTATGATGTATAATTATGTCATTAATACAAAATTAAGAGTATTTTTTTAATTGTATATAAAAATATTACATAGTTGTAAAAATTTAAATGATATTTTTTATATTTATCCCCAAAAGAAGCATTCTTGAAAACTATTACGTGCCAGTAATTTAATTGTTCAAACTTTATTTGAAAAAAATGATGCATCAAATAAATACAATGCCAAAAACAGTGAAAACCCTAATTATTTTTTCAAATTTTTTTCAAATTTTTTATATTCTATAAACCTGTGCAAATGAATTATTTATACATAATAATTTATTGAATGTTATCGTTTTTAATGTTTTTACATTTTTACAGAACTATAAAATGGCATAACCCTTGACTTTCCTTTGATTATGCAAAACGAATTATCTTCATCTTATTAAGTCCAAATTTTATTATGAAAAATTTAATTTTAATAATCATCTCTTTATGCACAAATCTTGCTTTAAATGCTAAAACACTTTCAGCAACTCCAACTATTGCGCATTATATTTCAAAATATAGCAACATCGCTCAAGCAGAATCTGACAGGAGTAAAATCCCTGCAAGTATAATTCTGGCTCAAGGCATTTTGGAATCTGGTTTCGGCAATTCCAAATTATGCCTTAGAAGCAACAACCATTTTGGGATAAAATGGAAAAGTGCTACAGATGGAGATTTTGTTTATTCTATGGATGACGATTATGATAAAAATGGCAAACATATAGCTTCTAAATTTGTCAAATATTCGTCTGCCTCAGAATCTTTCCAACGGCATTCTCAATTTATTAAGACGAAAAATAACTATCGGACGCTTTTTAAATATGATCGTACTGATTTTGTCAGTTGGGCTTATGGTCTAAGAGCTTGTGGATACTCTACAGATGCAGACTATGGTGTACAGTTGATAAAACTTATTCGAAAATATAATCTGCATAAATTCGATATGCCTCAGCCTACTCAGTCTTTGGTAAATGTTAAAAAACAGTCCATGAAAAAACTGGAAAATTTAAATATCTATAACCCTAAGAATAGGAACAGCCTTTATCTGTTTTTGAAAACACAAGGTCAGTGCCTTGAAGAATCAATGGCTGATGGCTCTACTAAAAGGGTATCGATTATTAAAACCGATACAAAATCAACGGATACTTCTACTTTGCCTATCCCACAACCTGAAAACACTTGGAAAGACTTATCAGTTATGGGAAGCGGTGCTGACAATCGATTTATCACGGATGAACAGACCCCTCAGTATTTTTGGTAATTTTTTTTATCTTTATGAAAAATATTATTCAAATGTCACATAAAGTATTGATAGCCAATATTTTATGTGAAAATAAAATACGAACATCTGAGTATGAACCGACTGAAAAACCTTTCTAAAATTGAAACTGAAGAATTTGATGTATGCATCATTGGCGGCGGTGCTACAGGTATGGGTTGTGCGCTTGATGCAGCATTACGAGGTTTGAAAACTGTTTTGATTGAAAAAAATGACTTCGGTTCAGCGACTTCTTCAAAATCTACCAAACTTTTTCACGGTGGCGTTCGATACCTTGAGCAAGCAGTGAAAAATTTTGATAGAGAGCAGCTTCGGATGGTGTATAAAGCCTTGAAGGAACGTCAAACTTTGATAAAAAATGCACCACATTTAGCTCACCCTTTGGCTTTGATGACGCCTTGCTCTACTTGGATTGAAGGGGCATATTATGCTTTCGGTCTGAAAATCTATGACCTTTTGGCTGGCAAAACAAACCTCGCTCCCAGCGATTGGCTTTCAAAAAAACAAGCACTCGAACGTATTCCTCAACTGAATGATAGAAAATTGAACTCCGCCGTCTTGTATTACGATGGGCAATTCGATGATGCACGTTATACTATTTCGATGGCTAAGACGGCAGATGACAAAGGGGCTGTTTTGCTCAATCATATGGATGTCTTAGGTTTTGAAAAAGATAAAGCGGGAAAATTGCAATCAATGACCATTCAAGACTCATTGAAAAAAAATAATTATTCAGTCAAAGCAAAATTATTTATCAATGCAACTGGTCCTTTTGCTGATCATATTCGGATAATGGCGACCCCCTCAGTATTGCCTCGTATGCGCGTGAGTAAGGGCGTGCATTTGCTCTTGCCGCGTGATGTGATGAACCCTGATACAGCTATCCTCGTTCCTAAAACTGATGATGGGCGTGTCATTTTTATAATTCCTTGGCAAAATCGCCTATTGGTGGGTACTACTGATGAAGAATGCGCTCTAACAGAAAAAGAAGTTATTGTACAAAAAGATGATGTGGATTATTTACTGAAATATGTGAACAGGTATTTGAAAAAACCGGTTGTGCCTGAGCAAGTTCGGAGTGGGTTTGGCGGGTTGCGTCCGCTTTTACAAGCTGATCCTTCGGCTGATACTAAAAGCCTTGTGCGTGACCATGAAGTAGAGTTGGATTCCAAAAGCGGTTTAATCAGTATAATGGGTGGCAAGTGGACGACTTATCGGCTCATGGCTAAGGATACGATTGATAAATGTGAGGAAATACTGAGGGGGGTAGCTTCGGAATGCACGACCGATAGACAGCCGCTTGCAGGAGCAGAAGATTGGACACCCGATTATTACAAAGGCTTGATAAAACGGTTTAAAATTCCGGAATATATTGCTAAACGTTTGAGCTCCAAATATGGAACGGATGCCATGAAAATTTTGAATTTGCTTTGGAAAGACGGCTCTCTGCGTTTGCCTGTTATCGAAGGTTCGCCAGTATTGAGAGCTGAAGTGATTTACGCTGCTGTTTACGAAATGGGCTATACTTTGAAAGATGTTTTTGCCCGTCGCTTAGGTTTGGAACTTATTGATTGGGATAGAACACTCGAAGCCATCCCGATTGCAGCCAGCCTTTTGCAAGAAGCTTTTTGGTGGACTGACGAGGATAAAGAACGTCAAATCAATGAGTATCGCGATGAAATCATCGCTTTTAAAGAAAGTGCAGGCTTGAAAACGGAATTGCCCAAAGAGGAGTTGGAATAATAATGCAAAATTATTTCAATTTATAAACTCTCCCTTCTCCTGCTTTCAATTCTGTAGTTAAAATTTCTAATCCATTGATAGCCAAAGAGTTATCTAAGAGAGAATGCGTGGAAAATTGAAATTCTAAACTATTTGTTTTAAAATATTGACTCCAAAAATCTTCTGAGCAAATGCTCCGTACTTTTACATTTTCTAAGTCATCATCAATATTTAGGTTGACAATGAATAAATACTGAGGGGTACCTTTTTGCGTCCATGCAATCACTTTATTGTCTAAATCCGGCAACGCAATCCATTGACAATCAGCACTTTGTATATTTTTTAAAATGCTTTCAGCTTGTTTTTTTATTTTATTTAAGGTTGAAAATAAAGCTTTGTTTTGTCCCCAAACGTAATTGCCATGCGTCGCTTTCTCGCCTTCCTCAATTCTAAAAACATAGAGCTTCGTGTAATGCTCGTTAGGCGCAGGCACTGGATGTGCGTCGCGTTGTTCAAACCCCAAACCCATGTAACTGGGCATATCCGTTAGAAAAAGGCTGATAAAAAAACGGGCTTCATTGCCTTTCAAGTAAAATTCATCGAAGCGTGGGTCATCCTTATCTCCTGTCATGATTGTAAAACTTGGGGCAACTTTCCGAGTGTATAAAATATCCAAATACCGTTTAAATTCTCCTAAAAATCGATGTGAACCAACGACCATACTTTGCAAATCACCGAGCGTAGAATCAGCATCACTCGCCTCAAGATGCTCTACTTCATCACCATACGCCATCTCACCCGCAGGGGCAAGGAACGTTTCAGCAAATGAGCCAAAATAAGGTAACTCCTTAGAAATATAGAGTTTTATGTATTTTAAAACGTCATAATACTCATCAATACTGAGAGGTACACCTTTGGGGCGCATCTGCACATGTGCCATATCGCCGCGCATAAAATCTATATTGTAAGTGGCTTGCACATCTGCATAATGCTGTGCTGCATATTCAAAGACGGAATGAATAGGCTTATCGAAATCAAGTGCCCAATCCGCATTATTATTTTTATTTTCAAACAATTTGTAACGTGTTAAAGGTCCGAAAACGCGGCTGAATTTTTCAGGTTTTGTAATCAGATAGTCGCGCCAAATACGCCCTTCTTGGTCAATGGCTGGCTCACTATTTTTATCTACTTTTAAACCCCGATACGGCGGTCCCATAGTAGCGGGGACAGGTTCGTAATGATTATTATAAATAAATTGAATCATTTCAGCTCGACGTTTCAGTCTTCCATAATAATCGGATGGTTCGCCGAACATGATTTTTAAGCGGTCTGATTCAGGTATATTTTCAAAAAAATAAGGTGCTGAAGCTGGTAATACTGAGAGGTCATTTGCTTTTATAAAATTAAAAAGGAGTTCTTGAACAGTCTCATGTAAATTATTATCATGCTTAACTATTTCAAAATCAATGCGTTGCAGCCATTCAAAATTTTGAGGATTGGCTAATACTTGCTCAGAATATCTGTCTGTATGTGGAATCACATCCATGCCTACGGATTTGCCTAAACCATGCAAAATATTAATCACCACTTTCAATTGCTTTTCAACGGTATCTAAATGCGGCATCAAATGATGAAGCTCTGAGCTGAAAAATTCTGGATTGATGTTCCAACTGCTCATGCCATAAAGGCTCGCAACCACGCCCGGTTCCCAAATAGGTAAGAGGTGCACAGAAGATTGTGCTTCGGATAGGGTAAAAGAATACTTCACAACATTCCAAAAAGACTGAATGGTACGCACGTTGATGCCTACCATATTCACTTTTTTCAACCAAGCCCCCCCCTCAGTATTTTGCCATTTCAAAGGGCTATCAATTGTTTTTTCAGGATTGAATGCATCATAAAATTGATGGCGCAATTTTTTTTCTAAAATATATAACATTTGCTCCGACGGTATTTTTAAAGCGTCCGACGGCATAAGGTCAGATATAAATGATTGATTGCCAATGAGATAGGGGCTTCCTTGACTTTGAGAAAGGTAGTTGAACATAGTTGATTTTTTACCTGATTGCAATTGGATATTTCAAAAATTAATGATAAAAGGGCATTCCTGTTTTGTATATTTGCAAAATTAAAAACACGGTTGATTTCAGCGTGCATTCCCAATTTTTATTATAAGATTTCATGAAAAAAGGTTCAAAATTATATTCTATCAGTACGCTCACTTGCCCACGTTGTCAAACAGGGGAGTTATATCCAACAAAAACATTTTCATTCAAACGCCCTTTCGATATGTACGAAAATTGTCCGCACTGCCAACAAAGGTACGTTTTGGAGTCAGGATTTTATTATGGGGCTATGTTCGTTTCGTATATTCTTACATCGTTTTTAATGTTTTTAATGTTTGCATTTTGCAAATGGGTTTTAGGATTCAGCATTTTAAACTCGTTTATTGGCATAACTGTTATCGTTTTCGCTCTTTTTGTTTGGATATTTCGTGTATCAAGAGCCGTTTGGATAAATTTCTTTGTGAAATTTAATCCAAAATATATTTAATTTTTTTATAGATATTTGAAAA
>JAYTON010000203.1:0-2971 GCA_043747725.1 Saprospiraceae bacterium | reverse complement strand
GGGAAATTATTGTTGGCACCTGGGATGAATTTAAAACCCGCAAAATTGCCATTGATAATATTAGGTGCTTGCGTAACGGTACCTAAAACTTGGTTGGTTACTTTATCCGTAAAAGTATAAGTACCGAATTTGCCGAGAAGATGCGGAATGGCGTAGAATAATAAGCCGTCTGTTGCAAAAGGCGTTACAACAGCGGGGATATTACTACTTACGTTTTTACTTGAAAAACGGGCATCGTTTTTAATCGTAAAACCCTCGCCAAACCGTTGTACCCAATTGAAACCCACTGTTTTATCTTCAGAATGAATTTTATCTTTCGATTTAAAAGTACGTGTCTCCTTGTCATTTATAGGTAAATTTACCGTCACATCAGGCAAATAATACGAATCATAAGCAGAGAAACCCGACGGAATTTGAGGATTAGTCCAATTTTGACTTGGCGTAAATTCAGCCAAAGCATTTTTATCATTCAAATACTTTGCATAAATCTTCAATGAACCCGTAGCATACGTTTTCATAACATTTGCCCTCAATTGACCGCCATTATTCATCGGATAACCTGGGTAACGTGCGCCGTTTGACTGACGGACAAAGCCACCTACGTTATAAGTCCAGTCTTTACTGAGGGGTCCTCCGAGGTTTATATCGGCTCTGTAATAAGGGTTTTTACCGTTGCCTTCCAAGCCAAATTTAGCTCTGAACTCACCCGCAAATGTTTTACCACCTGTTTTAGATACATAATTAAAAATACCACCCGGAGCATTTGCACCCAAAATAGACGCTGTACCACCCCGCACGGCTTCTACACGCTCGGTCATGGCATCTGCTCGTAAGAAATAGTCCACACCAGCATTGATGTTCGTTACAGGCAAACCATCTTCTTGCATCGAAACGTAGTAATATCCATTGACATTATCAATTGAACCTGCCGAAATACCCCGAGAATACACCGTATTCCAGATTTCGCCCCGTGCTTGATTGACATAAACGCCAGGGATATTTTTCAATAAATCGCTCGCACTCGTGGCCGATAACCGCTCAATTTGCTTAGAACTGATAGTCGAAATAGCGACCGAAGCCGACATTTTAGTACGGGCATCGAAGACACCTGTTACGACGACTTCATCTAAGGCGTCGCCTTCTTCTAAAGTAATATTCAGCGCACCATTGGCATTAACTTCTTTTGATATGAAACCGACAAAAGAAACCACTAAACTACTGCCCTTAGGTACGTTTTTAAGTGAAAATGAACCGTTAGCATCCGTAACAGTACCATTTGATGTGCCTTTCACCAACACGGCTGCGCCTACAAGCGGGTCACCAACTGAAGCTTTTACTTGCCCTGAAATATCGGTATTTTGAGCAAAAATTTCAGTAGTAAAAGCTAATAAGAAAATCATCACAGCGATAAATGCCTTAAAAGAAGATGTTAAATACTTTTTCATTTTTCTTGTTGCGTTTTAGTAAATAAATAAATTTCAACTCTCTTAATTAATCTAAACAGATGACTTGAAAAAGGGCATTTCAGAGCAAACCATGAGCCTAATACTGAGGGGGTGCATTCACTCCAACAGAGATTAAGTTTTTTTAAAAAATATAATCTGATATTTTATTTTGAAATGTTAAATGTTTTAAATCAAATATTCTGTACAAAGGTACATGGAGGTAGTATTTGTTTTTATTCAAAAAACGGCAATTAATATTCAAAATCAATCCAACAGCCTATATTCTTTAGGGGTCAAGCCTGTTTTGGATTTAAAAAACCGCCCAAAATTGCTAGGATCTTGCTTACTCACTTTGTAGGAAATTTCGCTGATGGAGAGAGTTGTTTGTTTTAAAAGTACTTTGGCTTCTAACAAAATCATGTCTTCTAACAAATCGTGAGCAGATTTTCCAGTGGCTGATTTGACGCATTTATTAAGGTGATTGGGCGATACCGCTAATAATTCGGCATATTCTGTTACATTTTGCTTTTCATACACATGTTGAGCGAGCGCATCTTCATATTGTTGAGTGATGCGAGAAGCCGCATTGTCATGAGATTTTGCAGTGGATTTTACAAAACGTTTCAGCTCTACAAACAGAGCCAAAAGGTAAAAGCCAATCAAATCAAGCCGATGCGGTCTATCGCTTTTATATTCATTTTCAAGCCTTATCAAAATATTAGTGATGGGCTGATAGGCTTCATTTTCAATGGTAACAATTGGTTGGCTAATAAATTGCAAAAAAGAAAACTCTTTCAAAAAATCTTGTTTGACAAAGTGCCTGTTCAATATTTGCATATCAAAATGACAAAAGAAGCCTTCCACATCGGCACTCATATATTCATGCGTTGTGATTTGATAGGCGGGTAAAAAGAAAAAAGTATTGGCTTCAAACACATATTGTGTCAAGCCTTTGCTACGTTTGCTGATGCCTTTCGTTAAAAAGATAAAGTCGAAAACCGTTTTGCGATGCGGTGGTAAAGGGAAATTAATACTATCTCTATAATCTTCCAATCGATTGAAATGAAAAACAGAAGATATATTAGAATATTCCATCTTTGAAAGGTCTTCAAAGTGGATTTTATTAAGTTCAAACGGGCTTAATATGGGTACTGGCTCTGATTTCACAAGTAATTAGTTTATAGCTTAAAGATAAAGTTCTACAACATATTTTTTTATTTTTTCTAAATCTTTACGTAAAGACATAAAGAAATAAAGAAATAAACATTTAAAAAATTAACCCCCTCAGTATATGAGGCGTTTTTTAATAAAGAAGCCTGTATCAAGTGGAGATGATGCAGGCTTCTTTTATTAAAAATAACTGAATTTATTTAAAAATGCGAATATTGGGTTAAAAGAGCCAAAAAAGTAAAGCGGTAGCGATAGCTCCAAAGATGTGAGTAATTAAACCGTTTGTAGCTCTAACTTTAGAAGCATTTTGAATATGAGTTTTTTCATTAATCCAGTTAAAAAGCGATTCAATAGGC
>JAYTON010000202.1:0-5211 GCA_043747725.1 Saprospiraceae bacterium | reverse complement strand
AAAGGCATCGTCACGAAGGTAGATAAATTGGATAATACCCATATCACAGGGAAATATCGCAGCAGCGAAGGCATTGAAGGCGATTCTGTCTGGAGTACACGTGGAAGATGGGTCAATTTGACGGGTAAAATAGGCAACGAAGACATTTCCGTTTGCCTGATTGACCATCCTAAAAACGTGAATTATCCGACCTATTGGCACGCTCGCGGCTACGGTTTATTTGCTGCCAACCCATTGGGTGCGAAGGTTTTTTCAAATGGCAAACAGGAGACAAATTTGAAATTAGCTCCGTCCGAAGCCGTCACTTTTAAATATAGAACAGTCATCGCTTCAAGTAAAATGACAGATGCGGAAATTAATAAATGGGCAGAGGGGTTTAGTAAGTTTTGATTTATAAATTCGCCATTTTCCAATCGCTAATGCCTTTTATTTTGCTTGAAAAATTGATGCCCACAGCTACCACTTCTTTTTGATTATGCGCATATTTATCTGCATATCCCCTTGAATGAATGGCATTTAGGGCTTCTTGTGCGGATTTATTGAATTTAAATTCCAAAATATAAATATACTGAGGGGTGTATAAAACTGAATCAATACGCCCCTTGTTGGTATTGATTTCACTTTCAATATTGGTTCCTAAATAATGCAACATTAAGTGCACTAATGAGTGAAAATATTTTTCAGATGTACCGTCAAATATAGGAGATGGGATACTCGAAAACATAGTATTTATCAATTCAATGACAATTTTCACGTCTTTTCTATCCAAAGCCCGCCTGATTTTGATAAAAGTAGGAGGTATCTGATTGATAACCACATTAGAATACGCTTCAATCATAAATTCCAAAAAAGCTCTTCTGACCTCATTATTGGGATAACCTAAAGTGTAGATACCCGATTTAAGGTCATGTTTTTTAATAGTCAAATAGCCCGTTTGAAACATGACCGCTTGAGCATCAAGGTGTTCAATATCAAAAGTATCAAAGGCTGTTTGCTCTGTTTCTACTTCATCAAGGTCATAAAATTCTTGTTGACGCGCTAAAACGCTTAAAAAAGTAGGCGTTCCTGTTGAAAACCAATGATTCCGAAAGGTGTTTTCTGAGAAAAATTTGAGTACTGAAAACGGATTATAAACAAAATTTTTAGCATCCCAACTGTATCCATTATACCAATGTTTCAAATTGGCTAATAATTCAATGTCTGTTACTTCATTTTTTTGAGCAGCTATAGGAATATATTCCTTAAAGTAATGCTCAATATCGGCTTGGGTATAACCCACCAAAGTAGCGTAATCGTCATTCAATGAAATATCATTCAAATGATTCAAAGCTGAAAAAATAGATACTTTTGAAAATTTAGAAATGCCTGTAATAAAAACAAACCTAACATACTGAGGGGTATCTTTTAAAACAACATAAAAATCCTTCAATATTTCTTTATTCTTATTAGCCTGAGCCACATTATCTATATAATCAACAATCGGTTTGTCATATTCATCTATCAAAATAACCACTTTCCCTTGTTGAGCATGGAGTTTTGCAAGCAACTCTTTGAAGCGGAAAGCATAACTTTTCTCAGTTAATTCAATATTATGATCTCTTGCGCAACTATTAATAATGCTTTCAAGAGCACCAATTAATCCAATTTCTCTAAACCCTGCGGCAGCAAAAGAAATATGCACCACTGGATTAGTTATTGACCAATCCCAACGATTTTCAATCCATAACCCTTCAAAAAGTCCGCGATTGCCACTAAATAGTTCTTTCATTGTAGAAATCAGCAACGATTTACCGAAGCGGCGCGGGCGAGATAAAAAATAATAATCGCCATTCGTAACAATGCGGTGTATATATTCGGTCTTATCAATATACAAATAATTTCCTTCTTTAAATCTTGGAAAATCTTGTATGCCAACAGGTAATTTTTTCTTTTCCATAACGCAAATTTAGCGTTTTCTAATTAAAAAAATTATTTTTGTAAAAAAGTAAAACAATGGAAGGAATCTATTTTTTAGAAGATGAAACGGGTAAAAAAATTAAAAAATGATAACAGTCGGCATCATCGGATTTGGCTTATCGGGGCGGTATTTACAAGCCCCTTTTTTCTTGCACAATCCCAATTTTAAGTTAAAAACGATTGTTACTAACAATCAAAATCCTGCTGATATATACCCCTCAGTACAAAAGGCTACAAGCCTTGATGCGGTCATTGCAGATGCTGAAATTGATTTAGTGAGCATTTGTTCACCAAGCGATACGCATTTTGAATATGCTCGAAAATGCCTTTTAGCGGGTAAACACGTCTTGGTTGAAAAGCCTATGACTGCCACTGCTGCACAAGCAAAAGAGCTTTTTGAATTGGCTAAAACACAAGGAAAACATTTGTTTGTCTTTCAAAATCGCCGTTTTGATAGCGATTTTATGACTGTTCAAAAGATTGTCAAAAGCGAAATATTAGGCGAATTATTGAATTTCGAAATCCATTACAACCGTTTCAAACCTGTTTTGAATCCTAAAAAATGGAAGGAAGTCGTCAGCCCTGCCAACGGCATTTTGTACGATTTGGGCGCGCACATCATTGACCAATCCATTGTCCTTTTTGGCACCCCCCTCAGTATTTGGGGTCAAAATTTCGCTCAACGGGCAGGTTCTGAAATAAATGATGCCTTCGATATTCGATTAGACTATGGGCGTTTAAAAGTGACCCTCCGCTCCAGCCTCATGGTGCGCGAGGACACGCCACGCTATATTTTACACGGTACAAAAGGCTCATTCATCAAATACGGTATTGACCTTCAAGAAGACCATCTAAAAGCCGATATTATGCCCAATATGCCCGCTTTCGGCATCGAATCCCATGGAAATTGGGGTACTCTAAATACTGAAATCAATGGTTTGCATATCACAGGCAAGGTAGAAACAGAGGTTGGCAATTGGGGTATTCTATTTCAAAACATCTATGAAGTGATTGCAGAAGGTAAAGAATCGTTGATAAAACAAGCGGAAATTGTGGCGCAATTGAGGATTATTGAGCAGGTGGAGGGCATTGTGAAGTGATAACAAAATTGAATTAAATGCGTTGGATTGAAAGGATTAATTGAATATATTTCAAACTTAATTAACCGTTTCAATTCACATTTTTTCAAAATAACTTTCATTAAATTACAATGAGAAAAAAAACAAGTTTAGCATTAATACTACTATTGTTTTGCCTTAGAGGTTTATGTCAAATTACTGATGAGAAAATTGTATTAAAATCTGGCAAGCACTCTGAGGAATATGAGTTGGCAGATGGTAAATATAAAAAAGAAGGCATTTATAATATCGTTTCAAAAAAAGAGTACCAAATTATTGAAGATTTTGGAGCAAATTTTTATGACATTAAATATAAAAATGCAATGACTATTTTATCCTATAATGCCCAATTAGGGGATTCTTTATCGGTTAAAGACGGTTTATGGAAAACATTTGATGAAAAAGAGAATTTATCTAAAGAGACATATTGGATGAATGGAATCAATGTTTGGTCAAAGGAATATGATTTATCCAATAACTTAATTGAATATGACTATGATGATTTTGAAAATGATACGAATTTTTATTTGACGTATCGGGATAGAAGGTTATTTAAAAAGAGTTATTATCCACCTAATGATAAAAACCATGCAACGACTTTTTATTATCCTGAAAGTGGTATAGCAATTTCAAATGCCGAGCTTTATTTTTATACAAACATGGCAACTTACAACACTGATAGTACAAGTTTTTCACTTTCAGCAGTTAACAAATCTATTGAAATAAACGCCATCAATTGTAGTACTAAGTCTATAAAAATATTGGATAAGAATAACAACTTAATCAAATTTCCTCTGACCATTAAAAAAGGTGAAACAAAATATTTCACATTACCTTATACACCTGACCCCATTTCTTTAAAAAATGAAGAAATAATTAAAGTCAACGTTTCTGGCTTAAAAGATTCATTATTTGACATTTATTGCAATACCCGAGCCGCGCATATTGATGGCGCAAGTATAAGGCATCAGAAAAATTTAACTTTGAGCAGAATAAAAGATAGGTTTTTAATAATTAAAAGTATGGGTACTGTCACTACTGCTTTTATTCAAGGTGATAATATTGAAGAAAGAGTTTATGACATAAGAGGACTTACAAAAATTGATCTTTTAGATTTTGAAGCAGGCATATATGATTTGAGCATTGGTAGTTGCGACAATGGCGGTTTCTTAAAATTAATTATTGAAAAGTAAATGCTTTCTTAATTCTAATCACCCTTCCAATCCTACAAACCCTCTTTCAAATAACCGAACAAAGTGTCCGATTTCGGACACTTTTTGTTTTTATAAAACTCCATAAAATATTGATAATCAATGAGTTATAACTTGGCACGCTGCTTGGATGATTTTATGTGAAAATAAATATTATGGACAGAGAAATTTCACAAAAAGAAATCAATCAGCGGAAAGGTAAAACAGGGCTTTACATTGGCTTGGCGGTGATCGGCATTGCTTTGGCGGCTTGGATACTGAGGGGGTCACTTTCTACGGACATCAAACGCTCGGACATCCGCATAGCCGTTGCAGAAATTGGCGCCATCGAAAATACCTTGACGGCGGTGGGCGAATTGCAACCTGAGTTTGAACAAGTCATCACCAGCCCCATTGCTGCGGTAATTCAACAAGTCTATTTGAATGAAGGCAGCATCGTGAAAGCCGGCGAAAAAATATTAGAACTCGATAAAGAACTCACCCGACTCAATTTTGAAAAACAAAAAGATCAATTGGATTTGAAGCGCAATAGTGTTGTCAAATTGCAATTGGATTTGGATAAAAGTTTTTATGATTTAAAAATAAATGATTCGATTAAAGCATTAAGAATCAATGCTTTACAAGCCGATGTCGAAAATGCTAAACGTCTTTTCAAAGCAGGCGGTGGCACACGCGAGACGATTGAACAAACTGAAAACAACCTTAAAATAGCCCAACTCGAAAAGCGGCAACTTGAGAATGACATCCGCACCCGCCAAGCCATTATGCAAACGAGTATTCGCGAAACCCAAATTTCCGCGTCCATCCAAGAGAAAGAATTAAGAACTTTTGAACGCAAACTTCAACAGTCTAATATCCTCACCACACGCGCAGGGGTTCTGACTTTTGTCAATAAAAATTTAGGGCAAAATGTGAACGAAGGCGAG
>JAYTON010000201.1:0-5049 GCA_043747725.1 Saprospiraceae bacterium | reverse complement strand
ATTTGTAAAGCCATGAATTGGGCTTTTGGAAAAGCCACGAAGGACTATATTATCTATCTCAATGATGATATGTATGTGCTACCCGATTGGGATAAATATTTAATTGAAGAAATAAAAAGGCTTGAAAATGATGCCTTTTTCAAGGAAAATAGCCTATTTATGCTATCTTCAACCATGATTGAGCCAACCCCACATCGTTTCCCCTGCATGATCTATGGCGATTATGGACGCGACATCGAGCATTTTCAAAAAGAAAAACTCTTGGATGAATTTCAAAATTATGTGATGAATGACTGGTACGGTTCTTCATGGCCTCCTCTTGTCATTAGTCGTGAGGCATGGTTGACGATTGGGGGATTTAGCATCGAATTCAGTCCTGGCATGTATTCCGATCCTGATTTTTCGATGAAAATGTGGCATGCCGGCTGCCGTATTTTCAAGGGTTTGGGTAAAAGTAGGGTTTATCATTTTCAATCGCGCTCAACCGGTCGGGTTAAAAGGAACGATGGTAGAACACAATTTATGAAAAAATGGGGACTGCCTTCTTCTGCATTTTATGAGCATTTTTTGAAAATGGGCGAGCCATACAAGGGCAATTTAAGCGCCCCTACTGAGGGATTAGCCTTGAAATTGAAAAGGATTAAAGCAGGATTTCATGCTTTAATAAAGTAAAAAGGGTGAATCTTTCGATACACCCTCTTAAAATATTGATTGGTTTGAATTAATGCGCTAAGGCTATCGGCAAGGTCGGTAAATACAATTCTCCATTTAAAACATTTCTCGAAATCACTACTTTTTGTATTTCCGAAGTGCCTTCATATATCTGCGTAATTTTTGCATCGCGCATGAGTCGCTCAACATGATATTCTTTGACAAAACCATAGCCGCCATGCACCTGAACCGCTTCTACTGTATGGCGCATTGCCACATCCGAAGCAAATAATTTAGCCATTGCTGCTGCCGTATCAAAATTCATATGTTCATCTTTCATCCAAGCCGCCCGATAAACCATCAGTTTAGCCGCTTCAATTTCAGTAGCCATATCCGCTAATTTGAAGGCAATCGCTTGGTGTTGCGCTATTGGTTTGCCAAAAGTTTGACGCTCTTTTGCATAAGCCAAAGCTAATTCATATGCGCCACCGGCGATGCCCAAAGCCTGTGCTGCAATGCCAATACGCCCGCCCGATAGCACTTTCATAGCGAATTTGAAACCAAATCCATCTTCACCAATCCTATTTTCTTTCGGCACAATCACATCGTTGTACATAATAGAATGTGTATCGCTTGATCGAATGCCCAACTTATCTTCTTTTGCTCCGATAACAACGCCCTTTGAATCTGCTTCTACAATAAAAACATTGATGCCTCTATGCTTTAATTCCCGATTGGTTTGAGCCACAACCATATGTATTTTTGACGTGCCACCGTTGGTAATCCAGTTTTTTGTACCGTTCAATATATAATGGTCACCCATATCAATCGCCGTTGTTTGTTGGCTTGTGGCATCACTGCCTGCTTCAGGTTCAGAGAGGCAAAACGAACCAATCCACTCTCCCGAAGCGAGTTTAGGCAAATATTTAAGTTTTTGCTGCTCAGTGCCATACATTTCAAGCCCCCAACAAACCAACGAATTATTGACAGACATAATCACCGAGCATGAGTTATCCACCTTAGAAATCTCTTCCATCGCCAGCACATAGCTGAGCGTATCCATGCCGCCGCCACCGTATTCAGGGGCCACCATCATGCCAAGGAAACCGAGTTCAGCCATTTTGCGAACTTGCTCAGTTGGATATTTCATGTAGGTATCGCGCTCGATAACGCCCGGCTTGAGTTCATTTTGGGCAAATTGACGAGCCGCTTCTACTACGGCGAGGTGTTGTTCAGATAATTCGAAGACCATTTTGTTAGGTTAGGTTTTATTTGGATTGAAAGACTTTTAAAAACTTATGCAAAATAAAAACATTTTATTCAAACCCCCAACAGACCCCTCAGTATTTTAGCGAATTTTCGCAAAAAAAACGATGACAACCATTAAGATTGTCATCGCTCATTACATCCTCTATTATGAAAAACAAAACTTATATTGAATTAACCCTAATTCTCTTCGAAATCTGCAAAAGAAACGCCTTTTTCATAAATTTTACCCAAGTTATCGTAGCGGGCATTGATTTTATTTTTTAATTCTTTTCGTGCAAAGAAAATACGACTTTTAACGGTGCCTAAAGGTAACTTCAAATCGTCTGCAATTTCTTGATATTTAAAACCTTGATAATGCATCACAAACGGCACTTGAATATTATCGTCCAATTCGACTACCATTTGATTAAGTTCTTGCATCATAATTTCGCTTTCGGCTCTATTAGGCGTTGAAATCGTCATGGAGTTGATATAAAACTGATTGTCCGTTCCATCTACGATTGTATTCGATTTCACTTTTTTACGATAGTTGTTGATGAAAATATTTTTCATAATCGTGAAAAGCCAGGCTTTGAAGTTGGTACCATCTCGAAATTTATCTCGATTAGTGATGGCTCTGTATGCTGTCTCTTGGAATAAATCTTTTGCATCCTCCATGTTCTTCGTCAAATTATAAGCAAAGGACTGTAGCAAGGTTGCCATTTTATTAAAGCTGCTATTAAATTCTACTGCGGTCATAATTGGATAATTTAAAATGTGAGTCAGGTTATTTTTATGAGAACTAAAAAAGGTAAATTAATTGTATTTAATCTGATTCTGTTTTGTTGAAGCAAAGGTAATAACTTGTTCAACAAAAAACAATAGCACGTTAAACATTTTTTAATTTATTTTTATAATTGCTCTATTGGTGAAATCAGTAAGTAAGTGTAACTATTTGATAATCAATTAGTTATGAATATATTCACTTAAATTTTTCAATAATTTTATTTTCAGAAAAAATTGAAACTTATGAAAACTTAAAATTTTTACGAAAAGATTACAGAGGTGCAGGATTTTCAAGAGATGTAACAAATACTTGGACACAAATAAAATTAAATGCCTTTGAAGAAAAAACAAACTCAATTTAGACATACTCCTATTTAATTACGCTATTTACCCGTTTTTGGATTTATTAAATAAAAAAAAAGCTATATCAAAATGACTTTTGATATAGCTTTTATATAGAAATATTTTACGTTTTATCCTTCGTGGTCAACGGATACGTCCATAATCGTATCATCTACAAGGATTCGACCACAATGTTCACAAGCAATAACCTTCTTGTGCAAGCCGATTTCGAGTTGCAACTGAGGGGGTATATGATTGAAACAACCGCCGCAAGCATTCCGAATAACCGTCACCACTGCCAAACCGTTGCGATAAGACGAGCGAATTTTGTCATACGATTTCAACAAACGATCATCGATACCTTTACGGGCTTTATCCGATTTTTTACGGAATTTCTCTTCTTCTTTTTCCGTTTTTTCAAGGATTTTTTGCAATTCGATGCGCTTGTTATCTAATTCTTTTTTCTTAGCTTCAAGACGTTTGCGCGAGTTATCAAACGTTTCCTTTTTTGCTTCGATGTTGCGTTGTGCTTCTTTAATGCGTTTTTCAGCTAACTGAATATCCAATCCTTGCAATTCAATCTCTTTGTTCAAAGCATCAAACTCGCGATTGTTTTTCACATTATCAAGCTGTTTTTTATACCGCTCAATCAATGATTCAGCATCTTTGATATTGCCTTTTTGCTTCTTGATTTCGGCTTCGAGTTCTGCAACCGTTGCTTCGGCTTTGCCAATGCGGGTTTCCAAACCAGCAATTTCGTCTTCGAGGTCATTGACTTCCATCGGTAATTCACCTTTGATGCTTTGGAGTTCGTCGAGTTCGGAGTCGCCTAATTGAAGTTCGTATAATTGTCTGAGCTTTTCAGCAGTTGAAAGTTCTTTTCCTTTGATAGCCGCCATATTGATGAATTTATTGAGAGAAATTACGATTTTAATGTATAATTTGCAAAATGAGCGCAAATTTACAAATAATTTACGGGATTAGTTAAAATTTTTGTAGAAAAAACTTTTAATTTTTTAAATTGATTTTGTAAAATATCCACCAACAATTCTATCGTGTATTGTTCGCTCTCATAATGCCCTATATCTGCTATCATAATCTTGCTGTCCGCATCAAAAAATTCATGGTATTTATAATCTGCTGTCACGAATACATCCGCCCCCGCACCAATAGCATTGCCCAATAAAAAACCACCTGCTCCACCACAAACCGCTACTTTTTTAATGCTTTTACTGAGGGGTCGCGTATAGCGCACACAGCCTGCTTGCATCGTCTCTTTTAAAAATTTCAGAAAATCCATAGCATCCATTTCGTCCTCCAAATCCCCTACCATACCAGCCCCTACTTCCGAGTTTTCATTTTCCAAAAGATGCAAATAATAGGCAACCTCCTCGTAAGGATGCGCTTTTTTCAACACAGACAATATTTTATTTTCTAAAAATGCAGAAAAAATAACTTCAATTCTGTTCTCATTCACTTCTTCGGCTTTATTCAATGTGCCGATATGTGGATTCGCCTCACCTGTCGGTGTGAATGTACCGACCCCCTCAGTACGAAAGCTACAATTTTTATATTCCCCGATTTGACCTGCACCCGCTTCATACAGCGCATCCAAGACGCCTTGTGTATTGCTTATCGGAACAAACGCCGTCAGTTTCATCAAAATTTGCTTCTTAGGTGCGAGTATTTTCAGATTCATCAAGCCCAATTTTTCAGCAATTTTCCGATTGACACCATTTATATACATGTTGTCCAAATTAGTGTGAATGGCATAAATAGCCACATCGTTTTTGATGGCTGAAATAACCGTTCGTTCCACATAATTTTTACCATTCAACCGTTTCAAGCCCTTGAAAACAATCGGATGGTGCGCTATCACGACATTGCAACCCAACGCCACTGCTTCAGCAATCACATCTTCCGTTGAATCCAAGCAGACGACCACGCCCGTCACTTCGGCATTCGCATCACCTACTATCAGCCCTGCATTGTCATAAGCCTCTTGATACTGAGGGGGGACGG
>JAYTON010000200.1:0-7038 GCA_043747725.1 Saprospiraceae bacterium | reverse complement strand
CATAGGCGGTCATCTACTATATCTTTTATCTGTAATACCATTTGTTTTTTCACAAAGGTACGCAGCAACTTGAAAGCATAATTGAGCCTTAAGTTATTGATAAAAAGTCTGCAAAAAATGACTGGGTGTCCATTTCGTAAGTCGGATTTCGGTTGCGTGCGCTCGAAATCCGACTCACGAAATAGAAATACTGAGGGAGTATCAAAATGAACCTTCATCTTGATACCCCCTCAGTATAGAGCCTATTTTTAATTGAATCTATAAATTGAATCTATAAATTGAATCTATAAATTGAATCTATAAATTGAATCTATAAATTGAATCTATAAATAATAACACCACATTCCCCATTTTCGCCTTTCGAAAACTTCAACTCTTTGGCATTCTGAACGGCGCGACTAATCAGATTCGCATCGAGCGTTGAAGAGCCAGCTGGTTTAAATTTAGCCGTATTGACAGTTCCATCCGCATTTAAACATATTGTGACTGCCACACGACCAGTTCCTACAGCTTGCTCTTTAAATTTGGCGGCTGACAAAAACGTGCGACTCTCTAAACCGATTATTTCACCAGGGCTTTCTACTGCTGATACGCTTTTTGACGCTACGATAAGCGCAGGTGCTTGGATTTGAGCCGGTGCTTCATAGCGGACGACATCAGGTGCTTTGGTTTTGGCTGGCGGTGGCATTGCAGCGTAAGAAGTCGGAACAGGCGTTTCATTGGCAAGTTCAATTGGAGATGCTTCGCCTTTTGTCGTCACGGATTTATTGTCGGCAACGTCAAATTTGATTTCAGCGACAGCTTTGCGGGGCAGCGTCATTTCGGTTTCGTCTTCTTGCAGAATAACAAGGCGATTATTCTGAAAAGAAATAACCTTACCTTTTATAACAGTACCATCTGTTTTTTTAACGATGTCTTGCGCTTGACCAGAGAGAGCAAGCGATAGAAGCGCTGCGATGAAAATGCAATTTTTCATAATTATTTTTCTATTTAAAGTTAAAATGTGAAATGTGAGCGGATAATCTATTAGACGATGAAGATAGAAAAAGTATTTAAAATAAAGTGTCAACTTTATTTGTTTAGTAAACAAAAAGGGGACTTAGTGAGTTCAAATACCTCAGTTTATGCATTATTTATAAAAACTGTAATACCAACAAATTATTATTTTCAAATGAAAATGTTGCAACTCTTTTTAAAACAAAAACAATTAGCATTTATTTTATACACATGAATAAAAAGAGTTTAATTAGTTTTCAACAATTTCTAACTCATTGCAAATAATTGATTATCAATATTTTACGATAAATTTAAGTTTTTTATTTATAATTATTTTGACAACACCCCCTCAGTATAAAGGCTGTTTTTTCAAGAGTTTAAAATATTTTAAAAAAAAATTTGAAACAAAAGACAACATTTGTTTTGAAAAAATTTGTTTATAAAAAATAATTGTTTTAACTTTGAACCGTTAAATGTTGGAAATGTTTAAAAAGCAAATGCAACAAATTTTAAAACAATTTTTCATAACTCAAATGTGAATCACTATGATACGTGAAGATAGGGTCGTACTTAACGAAAGATTTGTAAAGGTTTTCAAGATGCTTGAAGATCGAGGCACCATCATCAAAAACGACCGCAACGGTAAGGGCGTCGGTGATGTAGCAGAAAAAATATTGGGTAATAAAAGCTACGGACACATCATCCGCGCCTACCTCGACGACGGCAACAAGCGCGTAATAGATTATGGTCAAGCACGTGCTTTTTGCCGCGCTTATAGCGTCAATGAAGATTATCTGATTGAAGGAATGGGTACACCTTTCGACAACGATATGCCTGAAAGCAAGCTCTACAATATGTTTATGACGGGCGAAACGAAGGGCGGCAATATTCTTTTCACCAGCGTTGAAGCCTTCGCCGGTACAGCTGTTGATACAAGCAGCTTTACGCGTGAAAACAATAGTTTTTTCGCCATACCAGGTATTTCAGGCGGTAATTTGGTTGCTTTCCCAATCAGCGGTAACTCTATGGAGCCTATTATCAGCAATGGCGATATTGTTATTTGTAGAGAAGTGGGCAGTTTACAAGATATAAAAGACAATGAAATATATGCCATTCGAACGAATGGCAACGTGTGGATAAAATATGCACAAGTCATTAAAAATCGTGCAGGTCGTGTCATTCAAATAAAATTGATTTCAGCCAATTATTTGGAGTTTGACCCATTCATTGAAGATGTAAATGAATATACTAAGTTGTATAAAGTCATTCGTCGAATCAGTCAATTTTAAAATCTGAATTCAACTTCTGATTTTTAATTGATCTGATATTTTGAAATAAGATTTTTATTTCGTTTTAATATCCTGCTGTTTTTTTGATGCGACATCCCGAGGCTTTGTATAGCTGTCGGGATGTTTTTTGTCATTCAGTAGGAACCTCTTTTTACCTTCAAAAATGCACAATAGAGATTCCAACTGAATGACAAAAAAACCGTTCGCCTAAACCTAACCTAAAAACCTAACCTAATCTTCTTTTATAATTTTCACTTTACCCGTCAAAAACTGTTGCGATGGAATCACAATACGTTCATTATCAGTGAGTTGTAATGTCACAGCGATGTTTGTAATCTCTATGATAGTGCCTCTGATAGCGTCAATTTCTATCATCATGCCTTTTTGGAAAGTCCTTTTTATAAAAAATCCTGCAAGGATATTTGACAGAACATCCTTAGAAGCAAAACCATAAGAAATCGCCGCAGCCAACATGATGGCTGCAATGATGATGAGCAAATTAGTGGAAAGGATTTTAGTATCAATCTTAGCTTGCTCCATAGCGGTCAAGACGACCATGATGAAAAGCACATAATAAATAACGGTGCTCAAAATCCGGCCTGTGCTAATGCCCAACGAATTGGTCGAACTCCTCACGAAATCCCGCACGAGCGAAGCCAAGTAGGCACCGACTATAAAAACCAATATGGCTGTCACCAAATTAGGTACATAATCCAAAAACCGTTGGATTTGATACGATACAGCTGTCCAATTCAAGGTTTCAGCGGCAGATGCTATGATAAGCAGGACGAAAATCCAATAAATGAACCGCCCAATCAATGCACTCGGCGACATTTGAATGCCCATTTGATTGAGGAAAGTGGTTAATTTCATGCGCTCTGCGAATTGGTCGAACTTCACCGTTTTCAGCAGCCGCTCAAAACCGGATGAAATAATACGCGCCAAAAGCCAAGCGATGAGCAAAACAATAATGCCCAATAAAAGACCAGGAATGGTGTCCATAAATTTTTCGCCAAAAACTCGAAGGGATTCTAAAAATATATCCCACAACCTTTGTAAGCCGTTCATTTTCAATATTTTATGTATATTATTAAAAGACTTTTTTTTATTTTAATCGTCACTTTGTCATAATAATTCTACGAGGGTTTTGAACCCTCGTAGAATTGTCATACGAAGATTTCAAATAAATACCCCCTCAGTATTCACCGTCAAAAGTGTCTTTTTCTTTGAATTTTCTCTCTAAATATTTAAATAGCTTATGTTTATCATTGCTATAATCGCTGTTGGGCAATGAGTCTATCACTTCGGCTTGCGCTTGTATGAATTTGAAAGTAAACAAATCTACAATATCAGCCACTAAAGCCGTTGCGTCGATGGTGCTGAAGACGGCGTCTTTCAGTTTCAAATCGGGGGCTTCCGATTTTTCACTTTTGTTGCCGAGCTGTTGGAAAAGGTTGGTTAGATTTTTTTCTTGATTTATCATTATCTATTTGATTTTTTATCCAATACATTAATCAATTCAGCCAAATGGTCGCGACTGCGTTTGAGACGCATTTTCACGGCGGATTCGCCCACATTAAGGGTGTCCGAAATCTCTTTCACGCTCAACCCGTCTTGGTAGCGCATCATCAAAATTATTTTTTCGTCGGGTGTCAATTGTTCAAAAACGACTTCAAGTTGCGTGAGTTTGAGGTCTTGGAGGAGCTTACTTTCAAGCGATTCATCATCGTTGGCTACGGCTTCGTATTCATGGTCGGAGTAATCGCTAAAATCCAGTCGCTTTTGTTTACTCAAATAATCCATGCAATAGTTGTAGGAAATAGAATGAACCCAAAGTGAAAATGCAGATTTGCCTTTAAAATCGCCCAATTTCATGAATATTTTCACCATAATATCATGCGTACAATCTTTGGCCGCTTCTCTATCTTTGATGATGCTGAGGCATTTGTGAAAAATTTTAGCAGAATAACGATCATAAAGCAACTCCTGCAAATGCAGTTCGCCTTTTAAAATACGCTCAACGATTTCCTCGTCGGTCGTTTTATCCGATGCTGATTTTCCGAATTTAAAAAATGCCATTAGCCCATAATGATTGCTTAATAGCGAAGATAAGAGAGTTTTTTAAAATTGAAGTATTGTTATGTTGTTTTTGCAATTTCTTCCAAAATAGGCTCTATACTGAGGGGGGTATCTTTTTTATTTAACGCCCTCAACAAAATAATAGAGGTGATACCGGCAACAAGATTGTAGAAAATTTGAATAGAAAAGAACATAATATTGGCAAATGAAAATGCATCATTGCTATTCACGCCGTGAATCACTAACGCCGCAGTTGCCAACACATGGTACGTGCCCATACCGCCCGGCGAAGGGATAACGATGCCAAAAGTGCCGAAGACGAACACTGTCAGTGCAGCTATCGGTGCGAGGTGAGCAGTGGGTGCGAAAGCGAAAAAGCAGAGGTAGGTCATCATATAATACATGACCCAAATGTTGATAGAATGAAATATAAAGACGGGTAAATTTTCAATTTTTTTAATAGTTTTTAACCCCTCAGTAAATTTCTCTACAATATGCCAAACACGCTGAACGATGGGTATTTGAGCTATTTTTTTCCTGAAAATATACAATAATACAAGCGAAAGCACACCCAAACCAATTATTAATAGGAAAATAGGCTGTTGAAACAATCGAAATGAGCCGTCGCCTCTGCCTAAGTTTTTATCTAAAAAGCCCCATAAAACGTCGTATTCTATTAAAAAACTAAAAGCCACTATTACTAAAAGCGTTGCCATATCCAAAATCCTATCTACCACGACTGTTCCCATTACTTTACTCACCGATATATTTTCAACACGCGCTAACGACCCCGCCCGGACGACTTCGCCCGCTCGTGAGATGAACAAATTGGTCAAATAACTGATGTTGACTGCGAAAAATGCATTGGACGTTTTGGGGCGATAGCCCAACGGATGAATCAGCATATTCCAACGAATAGCCCGACTCCAATTGCTGATGCTGAAAGCCAAGAGAGTTGCCGCTATCCAAAATAAATTGGCTGACCTAAAATCATTGATAAGTTTATTGATGAGGGGGTACGGTTCGACATTGTGCAAGCGCAATTCCTCTTGAAATGCGGCATTTTGACCTCGATAAAACCAAGTCATAATCGCCACACCAACACCGAGAAACAAAGAGAATTTTAATATGTTGAGGATAATCTTTTTCAAAACAGGAATTTTTAAAGTACAACGCAAATCTACGGATTAACATTCTTTTGAAATTAAAAAAAATCCTAAAAACGGACGTCTTTAGGATTTTTCCTCTACACTTTTACATTTTCAATTCCTAAATATGCAACGCTCTATTAGCAGTTGCTGCTAAACAGGCTTCTTTGAATGCTTCGGTATAGGTCGGATGTGCATGGCTCATGCGTGCGCCGTCTTCCGCGGATGCTCTAAATTCCATGAGAGCCACTGCTTCCGCTATCATATCTGCGGTGCGAGGTCCGACCATGTGCACACCCAAAATTTCATCCGTTTCTTTATGTGCTAATACCTTCACCATCCCCTCAGTATCCATGCTTGCGCGAGCGCGTCCGAGGGCTTTAAATGGAAATTTGCCTACTTTGTAAGGTGTACTGCTTTCTTTCAGTTGCTCTTCGGTATAGCCTACCGCTGCCACTTCGGGCCAAGTATAAACGACTCCTGGAATCAGCAAATAGTTGATGTGCGGTTTTTGCCCAACAATGCTTTCCGCTACAAAAACACCTTCTTCTTCAGCTTTATGCGCTAACATAGCCCCTTTTATGACATCGCCGATGGCATAAATGCCTTTCACATTGGTTTCTAAATGACCATCTACTTCTATTCTACCGCGCTCATCTTTCTTGACACCTGCATTTTCAAGACCTAAATCGTCGGTGTAAGGGCGGCGACCAATCGCTACGAGGCAATAATCGACTTCTATACTGAGGGGGTCTTCGGTATCGCGTTTTTTATATTCTACGGTTACTGAATTTTCGCTACCTGTTACATTCGTCACGGCATGTTTCAAATAGAATTTCATCCCTAAATCTTTCAATGACTTTTGCAATTCCTTTGAGCAATCACCATCCATCGTCGGTATGATTCTATCCATAAACTCGATGACGTGGATTTGAGTACCCAAACGCGCATAGACCGAACCCAACTCCAAACCAATCACACCACCGCCTATAATGACCATACTTTTAGGCACATCCGTAATATTCAAGGCTTCGGTGGAAGTAATAACGCGTTTTTTATCGTAATTAAAATTAGAAGGTACTATCGGTTTTGAGCCCGTCGCAATAATGGTTTTGTCTGTTTCAAGCTCCTCAACCGAGCCATCCGCTTTTTTAACCTGAATTTTATTAGCCGTTAAAAATGAACCATGACCTGTATAAACATCTACTTTATTTTTTTTCATTAAAAATTCAACGCCCTTACTCGTCTGCTCCACGACCTCATTTTTCCGCTTAATCATTTGAGGCATATTGATGTCGAGGCTGCCTTTTATGTCTATGCCATGAGTCGTAAATTTATGAACCGCATTGTGATAATGCTCCGAAGAATCCAAAAGTGCTTTTGAAGGAATGCAACCCACGTTGAGGCAAGTGCCACCCAGTGTGTTATAACGCTCGATAATAGCCGTTTTCAAGCCCAATTGTCCGCATCGAATAGCCGCTACATAGCCGCCGGGTCCTGAACCAATAATGACAACATCGTATTTC
>JAYTON010000199.1:0-7089 GCA_043747725.1 Saprospiraceae bacterium | reverse complement strand
GAAAATAATCAAGCAAATTTATAGAAAAAATATAAGTTTAGACAAGTGACTCAAATATTCAGTTGTCAAAACTGGTATTCCAATATATTTATCTATTTTTGAAAAAATATGCCAAAATTAAATGGTCATTGCCATTTTCAATCTATTGCTTATTATCAAACTAAATCTATGCAACCCGATATTATCATCAAAGAAGCAGCAACTAAAAAGGATATGAGAGATTTTGTCAAATTCCCTTTCAAACTGTATGCGAATAACCCCTATTGGATTCCTCAAATTAACAATGATGAAATAAAAAACATATCGAAAGGCAGCAATCCAGCCTTTGATTTTTGCGATGCCAAATATTGGCTGGCTATGAAAGATGGTGAAATCGTGGGCAGAATTGGCGGCATCATCAATCGCCGATACAATGAAAAAGTAGGAAAGAATTGTGCTCGGTTCAGCCAAGTCGATTTTATAGAAGACCCCTCAGTATTGGAGGCATTATTGAAGACTGTTGAAGATTGGGCGAGAGCACAAGGAGCCGTTTTGATTCATGGACCTTTCGGTTTTACGGATATGGATCCAGAGGGCATGCTCGTGGAGGGTTTTGATGAATTAGGCACTATTGCTACTATTTATAACCATGCCTACTATCCCATCCAAATGGAAAATAATGGTTATAAAAAGGAGATAGATTGGATAGAATACGAATTGATTCCACCTAAAGTTGTTCCAGAAAAAGTAGAACGCATCGCTCAAACAGTCTTAGAAAGGTATCATCTCAGAGTGCTTCAACCAAAGAAATCAAAAGAATTGATGCCTTATGCTCATGAAATCTTTGAAGTGCTCAACAGTTGCTATGAAGACCTACATGGATTTGTTTCTCTGACGGATAAGCAAATTGACATGTATATCAAGCAATATTTCGGCTTTATTATTCCCGATTATGTACCGATTGTAGTAGATGAAAATAATAAAGTGGTGGCATTTGGTATTACCATGCCTTCATTATCGAAGGCATTTCAAAAAGCGAATGGTCGGTTGTTTCCGTTTGGTTTTATCCATATTTTAAGAGCCATGAAAAAGAATAATCGAGCAGATTTATACTTGACAGGCGTTCGACCCGATTATCAAGACAAAGGCGTGAATGCGATTATGATGTGTGAAATGAACAAAGTTTATCTCAAATATAAAATAGAAGTAGTGGAATCCAATCCCGAATTAGAAACCAATTCAAAAGTGCAAGCGCAATGGCGTTTTTATGAAAAAAGACAACATAAACGGCGGCGGTGCTTTATTAAAATGTTGGATTAATAACTTTACAGCGGTATATTCCCATGTTTTTTCTTAGGCAAATGCGCCACCTTATTCTCTAACATCGCAAAGGTTTTAATCAATTTACGCCGCGTCTCTTTCGGAAGAATCACTTCATCTATAAAACCCCTGCTCGCTGCTCGATAGGGATTGGCGAATTTTTCAGCATATTCTTTCTCTTTTTCAAGCAATTTAATCGCCGAGTCCGCCGCTTCCGATATTTCTCTTTTAAAAATAATTTCAGAAGCACCTTTCGCACCCATTACGGCAATCTCCGCACTGGGCCAAGCAAAATTCATATCTGCACCGATGTGTTTTGAATTCATCACATCATACGCACCCCCGTAAGCCTTACGAGTGATGACCGTCACGCGCGGGACAGTCGCTTCGCTGAAAGCAAACAACAATTTCGCCCCGTTCGTAATGATGCCATGCCACTCTTGGTCAGTACCCGGTAAGAATCCCGGCACATCTACCAAAACAAGCAGCGGAATATTAAAAGAATCGCAAAAACGGACAAAACGCGCCCCTTTCTTAGAACTTTCAACATCCAAAACGCCCGCCATCACAGCCGGTTGATTCGCCACAATGCCAATCGCCCGACCAGCAAGCCTTGCAAAACCGACCACTATATTTTCAGCATACAACTCATGAATTTCAAAAAAAGAGGCTTCATCTACAATGCCAGTTACAACATCGCGCATATCATACGGCTGATTGGGATTTTCAGGAATAATATCAGTCAAAACTTCCCGAAATTCATCGCCCAAAACGTAAGGATACTGAGGGGTCTTCTCCTCACAATTTTGTGGCATATAACTGAGCAGATTTTTCACTTTCTCCAAACATTCCAAATCATTCGCTGCGGTCAAATGCGTCACGCCTGATTTAGTCGCATGGGTAGATGCACCGCCGAGTTCTTCGCTCGTCACGGTTTCATTGGTCACCGTTTTTACTACGTTTGGACCCGTCACGAACATATAAGAAGTATTTTGAACCATGATAATAAAATCCGTCATCGCAGGAGAATACACCGCCCCGCCCGCACAAGGTCCCATAATCGCCGAAATCTGAGGAATTACACCCGACGATAAAACATTGCGATAAAAAATATCCGCATATCCGCCCAATGAGTTCACGCCCTCTTGAATCCGCGCACCGCCCGAATCATTCAAACCAATGCAAGGCGCACCGTTTTTAATGGCTAAATCCATGATTTTACAAATCTTTTCAGCATGTGTTTCAGAAAGCGAACCGCCAAAGACCGTAAAATCTTGAGAAAAAACATACGTCAAACGCCCATTGACCGTACCATAGCCCGTCACGACCCCATCACCATAATATAGCTCGTTTTCGAGACCAAAATCAACGCTCCGATGCGTCACTAACTGACCAATTTCCTCAAAGCTATTGGGGTCGAGAAAGAAATGGATGCGTTCGCGTGCTGTCAGTTTCCCTTTGTTATGTTGAGCATCGATACGTGATTGACCGCCGCCGAGCTTGGCTTCTTCTTGTTTCAGTTGGAGAGTGGTAAGTGCTTTTTTCATTGAATATTTGGTAAATACTTGATTATCAATACTTTAATCATTTGTTTTTTGTTAAAATAAAGATGGCTTTACTTTAATCAAGGCAAATATATAGAAATCTATATTTGTTTGTATTCCTGCAAAAGTATTTTTTAAAATTATTAACGCTTTTAAATAACTTTGACACTTGAATTTCAACAAAGCCTTTGTCATTTTATATTGATTGAATTATACATGAAAATACTCCATACCGCCGATTGGCATCTCGGAAAACGCCTTAATAATTACAGCCGACACGAGGAACAACAAATTGTGTTGAATGAAATATGCGAAATTGCTGATCGTGAAAACGTGGATGTCGTCATCATTGCAGGTGATCTTTTTGATACATTCAATCCACCCAATGAAAGCACATCGCTCTTTTATAAAACCTGTAAACGATTGTCCAACAACGGTTTACGCCCTATTATCGCCATAGCAGGCAATCACGATTCACCTGAGCGCATCGAAGCACCCAATCCTTTGGCTCGAGAGTGTGGGGTTATATTCGCAGGCTATCCGAAGTCCATTATCGAGCCTTACGAATTGCCCAATGGCTTTGCAGTGACCCGCAGTACTGAGGGGTTCATTGAATTGAAATTACTTGGCTATGATTACCTTTTGCGCATTCTCCTCGCGCCATATGCCAATGAATATCGTTTGGCGGAGTATCTGGGCGTGGAGAATACGGATGAAACACTACGGAAATTATTGTCAGAAAAATGGAATCAGGTCTTCAATTATATCACTAAAGATGAAGATACTGAGGGGGTGAACATCGCCATCGCCCATTTATTCGTCATGGTCAAAGGCGGTGAAGTGCCTGAAGAACCCGAAGAAGAAAGACCGATTAATATTGGCGGTGCGTCTGCTATTTATACAGAAAATTTCCCTAAACAACTGCAATATATTGCACTCGGACACTTGCATCGGCAGCAAGAGATTTCTAAAAAGCCTTGCCCTGTAATTTATAGCGGTAGTCCGTTGGGCTATAGTTTTAATGAAAAAAATCAGGATAAATATGTCATGTTGATTGATGCAGAACCTTCACAAAAGGTTGATTATCAACGAATTAAATTAGAAACACCTAAAAAGTTGTATCAAAAGACATTTGATGATATGGAGACCGCCCTCGCTTGGTTGGCTGAACATCCCGACGCCCTCATTCAATTGACTTATATTTCTGATGAAACTTTATCACCTATTTTGACCAAGCAACTCAATGAAGCGCATCCAGGCATTGTACCGCCTATAAATTTCCACGCCCGCAATCAGGATACACTCAATGGAAAAGAAACGACGATTAATCCCGATACCGATGATATTCGCAGCCTGTTTGTCGAGTATTTTAAAACGAAAAATAAAGGACAAGAGCCTAATAAGGAATTGATTCAGCTTTTTAATGAAATTAGGGCTGTTAGTGAAAACCTTGTTCATTTATACCGAAGCGAAAGAATGACAAATAACTTTTCTTGAACAATTTAATTTAACCGTATTCTAAATAAATGATACCCTTAACGCTCAAAATACAAGGCATTTTCTCTTATCAAGAAGAAGCCGTTATTGACTTTAGCAAGCTCGCGCAGGCTAATATATTTGGCATATTTGGAAAAGTCGGCAGTGGTAAATCCACGATTTTAGAAGCGATTATGTTCGCTTTGTATGGCGAAGTGGCGCGTATGGGCAACTCAAAAAGGAGTTATAACATGATGAACTTACGTTCAAACCAAATGATTATTGATTTCACATTTGAAGTTGGAAATGTTGTTTATAGAGCTTTAGTGAAAACTAATCGTCAAAAAAAGAACTTTGAGCAGGTGGATACTCCTGAATTTCGCTATTTCAAAATAATCAACGGTGAACCAGAGCCGTTCGATGGTTTTGATGCAGCAAAAATATTGGGCATTGAAGCACAGCATTTTAAAAAGACGATTATCATTCCGCAAAATGAATTTCAGAAGTTTCTTGAGCTATCGCCAACGGAGCGAACGCGCATGATAAAGGATATTTTCATCAATCTTGAAAAATTTGAATTAGAAGAAAATGCCAAAGCCTTAGAGAATCAAAACAAGATGAATGCCCTGACGGTGGAGAGTCAGTTGCGTGAAATTGGGGAAATTACTGCTGAAATTATAGAAGAAAAACAAGCGCAACTCCTTGATTTTAAAAAAGATAGAAAAAATAATGACGCTCGATTAAAAGCCCAACAAGCCGAAGAAAAAACACTGCAAGAACTCAAAACGAAATTCGAAGAACTCGAAAAACTCAGAAATGAAGCCGATAAACTCGCGCGTACTGAGGGGTCTGTTCTCCTGCTTGAAAAGCAGATTAAGGATTATGAATATTTTTTGCAGTACCTCAAAACACCGCTTGAACAGCAGGCGGCTTTGTTTAAAAACATTGAAAAAAACACCAGAGAATTAGCCCAAACCCAAACGCAATTGGCTGATAATGAAGCCATTACAAAAAATATACAAGAGCAACTGGAAACTTTGACCCCTCAGTATAAAGACCGTGAAAAGCTGCTTAAAAAGCGGGATGAAATCGGTTGGCTCATTCAAATTCAAGAGTTGAATGTTAAAAATAAAGACGTCAGTGATAGGCTTGAAAAAGGGCAACAGGTTTTAAAACAAAGGGAAGAAGATAGGCAAAATATACTCAAACAGAAAGCCTCTTTCATGATTGAGCGCGATGATTTATTGAAAAATCAACCTGATTTTCAGAAATTAAATGCCCTCAATAATTGGTTTTCAACGGCGAATGTTTTGAAAAGAGATATTGCGGAATTTGAAAAGAAAATTGACAATATTCTCAGCATATTAAACGGTTTAGACGATAAACGACAACAAAAAGCGCAATTTCTATTCGCCAAATATGCAATCGAACTGCCTTTTAATGTTTCGATTGCTGAAATCATTTTGCGTACGAAATCTTTGAAAAAAGATGTTGAAACGCAAAAAGATAGCGTCGAAAATCAACTCATTCACCTCCGTGCATCCGAGCAACTTGAAGCTTTGTCGAATGCACTCAGCGAGGGTACGCCTTGCCCGTTGTGCGGTGCGGTTCATCACCCCTCAGTATGGAACGCGGCGGATGTTCGAAAACAAATAACAGATGCTCAAAAGCAATTAGACAAATACCGAAATGACATTTCCACGATACAAAACATTGAAAATGAATTGATTACACTTTTTCAAAATTATAATAATCAAAAAGACCAACAGGCGGATTGGTTGAAAAAAGTAGAAATGGAAAGGCAAAATCTCACTCAACACGAAGCGAATTTCGTTTGGAAAGACTTTGATAAAAACAATTTCGGTGCATTTAAAACGGCGTTTGATGAGGCGACTTTATTCGGTGAAAAATTAAATAATGTTCAAACTCGCCTCGATGCATTGGATAAAAATATCAGTGAAAGTGATGAATTTATTGAAAAATGTAAAACTCATTTGACAGTTTTAAAAACAGAGTTTGATAAAAACGAAACGACTGCCGATAATCTCCAATCCAGAATCAAATTTTTAAAGGAGGACTCGTGGCTCAATGCTAACAGTCACTTTTTAGAAAAACAAGCACAACTCTTTGAAAATCAATACAATACAATCACAACGGACTACGAATCCAATGAAAAAAAGCTCAAAGAACTCACTGAAAAGGGTCAATTACTGAGGGGGGGTGTTGCTGAAAAAGAGAAAGCCAATTATACCTTGACCGCAGAATATGACAGGCTAACCCATCAAATAAAGGGTCAATTAGACATGTCGCCTTTCGATGATTTGGAGGCGATTGATAAAATTTTCAATCAAGCTTTTGACCTTATAAAAGCACGACATGAAGTAGAAGATTTTAAAAGACAAAAAGCGGAAATCACGGGGCAGGTTAATAATTTGAATAGTCAACTCAAAGACAAAGCGTATATTCTCGAAAATCACCAAGCGTTGAAGATTGATATTCAAACACTTACAGATTTGATTAATATACAAATCAGTCAAATCGCCGTGTTGGAGGTTGACATTAAAAATTTGATGGAAAAGCTCGACCGCCGCAATGCCCTTGAAATAGAACGCCTTAAACTCAGAACGAGGGGAAAAAACCTTGAAATACTGAGGGGTATGTTTTCGCGGAGTGGTTTTGTGAATTTCGTTTCTACAAAATACCTTGTCAATCTTTGCATCTCTGCCAACGAACGTTTTCTCCGTTTCACACGCGGACAATTGCGCTTGAA
>JAYTON010000198.1:0-4271 GCA_043747725.1 Saprospiraceae bacterium | reverse complement strand
TAAATCGGCATTTTGCGATAGCGATAATAGACCGTTTTGTTCAGCGGCAATACTCCGCGTCAACCAAGCAAAAGTGCCTGCCGAAGACACCAGCATGAGCAGCAATGACCCATTGGCAATCCAATACCGAGTATTAGCTGAAAGGCGTTTCGCGCTCATCAAAATGATAGCCATGATGGAGGCGATGACGATGCCTTGCCAAATGGAATGAACCACCGTCCAGCCCAAAGCATATTGCAAATTATCGGGGAGAATATTTTGTAACCAGTTCATTTTCAATGATTTAGATTATTTATTTTCAATCTGCTTAATGAGTGCTTTTATTTCCTCTAACTCTTCGCCTGTTGCATCGTGGTTGCCGAGGGCTTGCATCACGAGCTGCATGGCAGAGCCTTTAAAAGCGGTGTTGACAAATTGATTGAGCAATTTCTGTTGCGTTTCTTCCTGCTTGTAAATGGCTTCATACACATGAGAGCGGGTGCTATTGTCGCGGCTCAACAGCCCTTTGTCGTACATCATCTGCATCATTTTGAGCGTAGTGGTGTAGCCGACTTCACGATTTTCGCAGAGTTTTTCATTTACAGAACGTACGCTGCTTGCTCCATTTGCCCACAAAATGTGTAGGATTTCTAATTCTGCCTCGGTAGGTTTGATAAATTTCATTATTGATTTCTATAATTTAAAAACTATTTTTACACCTTAAAACTAATATACGACAAATATAGTACGATGTATATCGTATTTCAAAATTTATGTACAATATTTTTCGTACTTTTTAATTATTTAACATTTATTGATGAAAAAGACTATTCTACTCAACCTGATTTTTTTATTAAATCTAACAGCTTTATCTTCACAAAACATTGATTATCAAATACTTAAAGATTTGAATAAATATCAAAGTCCGTCGGATAATCGCTTCAATCAATTTATCAGCGATGCGGCTGCCCCCCTCAGTATCGGCACACCTTTAGTGATGTTTGGTGTTGGATTAATACAAAAAAATGAAGATTTAAAATCTAAAGGCATCCAAACGGGCATAGCCTTCGCTCTCACACTCGGCGAAACAGTTGCTCTGAAATACATCGTCAATCGCCCACGCCCTTATATCACCCACCCCGATTTGAAGAACCTCACGACTGAGGAGTCGCCTTCTTTTCCGAGCGGACATTCCTCGTCGGTATTCTCCATCGCTACATCTTTGAGTTTGAATTATCCAAAATGGTACGTTATCGTACCCGCCTATATGTGGGCAGCCGCGACGGGTTACTCGCGGATGTATTTGAATGTGCATTATCCGAGTGATGTATTGGTGGGTGCTCTTTTAGGTAGCGGCACGGCGTGGTTGACTTGGAAGCTTAATAAGGAATTGCAGAAAAAGAAAGGTGGAAATGTGAATTAACATGCTGCAAGTTTAAAACTTGCAGCATGTTGAGGAATATTTTTTACAAAAAAACAGGCAGTACGTGAGTAGCTGCCTGTTCAAAGATATGTTCAATCTACCTATAAAATAGGACTCTTAATTCTTATATTTCAATGCGTAAAAGCCATAATCACGGCTTGCATATCAGTATTTTTAGCTAATTCAGGGCGCCATTGAAACAGCGATTTATGCGTTTCAAAATCACATTGTAAGACTTCTCCAAGTCTATAGAGGGCTTCGTGTTGCTTACCCATTTGATAGAGGCAGGCAACGCGGCAATATTCGATTTCAGGTGCGCCACAATTTAAATCCGCCATTTCGAGCGCGCGTAATGCCATTTTTTCTTGACCGATATTGAGTAAAAAATAAGTATAATGCAACCAATACGTCACATCATCGGGTGCCAAGTAAGCCGCTTTTCGGAAACTAAACAAGGCATTCGATAACTGATCGGATTTCAAATACGCATCTGCCAATGCTGCATGAAAATTTTCTCGATGAGAATCCAATTTCAAGGCTTTGTGGTAGGCTTCGATGGCTTTTTGGTACTGCCCCTGCGATTTGACACACTCGCCAATGCGAAAATAGACATCGGCATCTTGTGGGTCAAGCTCCAAAGCACGGGTATAAAAAACCAATGCCGTCTTATAATCTTTCAATTTTTCGTAGCAAAAACCTAATTGTTGCATGATTTCAGTGTCTTCATGGGTATTGAAAACGGCATTTTCATATACATATAAAGCGCGGGCATAATTCCCTTTTTCAATCAACAAATCCGCCGCTTCCATGTAAGCAATTTTGCAACTTTCATCTATCGCAAACACATATTCAAATGCATCAATCGCATCTTGCACTTTTCCCATACCCCTCAGTGCGAAGCCCAAATTGAGCCAAGCCTGCCAATTGTAAGCATTGGTATCAATCAATTTGTTGTGCAATTCGAAGCTCTCCTTATAATTGCCCCGTTTTTCAACCAATAAAAGCAACGATGTGTACCCCTCAGTATTGTCGGGATTGGTTAGCAAACAACGTCTGAGCGAGCGGAACATCGCGCCAAAATCCTTCAAATCTTCATAGATTTGAGACTCAATAAAGAAGATGTCGGACAGTTCAAGAAGCGACGTTTTGCCTTTCAATTCGTCTAAAATAGATAGGGCTTCTTCGAACGCACCTTTCGCTGTGAGCAACTCCGCACGGAGTATGCGAAGGTCAACATTGAGTGGTGCGAAAAGTTCTGCTCTGTCAATTGTGACAAGACATTCGTCTATCATATTACGATTCAACAGTAACTCGGCTTTACGCAAGTACAAATCGGTTGAAAACGGATGTTGGGATAGAGCTTCGTCGGCAAAAGTGGCTGCTTTTTGCCACTTGCCCTCTTCTTCTAATATGTCAATCATGTCAATAAAAACCGTTTCCTCATGGAATAGTACCGTTCCTTTTTGTGACATCGCCTCGTACTCATTTATTAGGCGTTTGACATTCTTTTGCTGTTCAGGATTGAGTTGTTTCATGTGTGCTAAGGATTTTTCTTTTTATAAAGATACTGTATTTTGGGTATTCTTGTTTTTTTTTTTTTACAAAAATCTTACATAAAAACGTATTTTAAATTGATAAATTTTTAAATATTTAATTATAAAACATTGATTATCAACAGTTTAATATTTTAAAGACTAAGAGTATTAAAAAATAAAAAATATAAAACAGCTTTCAAGTTCTAAAAAAACAATATATCAACTATTTGGAAATTTTAAATAATATGATGCTTAAATTGTGACATCATTTTTAGTAGTTTTTTACTTCTTGAAAACTATTCTGTAGAAATAATTATTTAAAACAATAATAAAATTTACTTTTGATAAAAAGGAGAAACAACCATGATTACAATATTTATTGCCGTATTAGCTAAGCTCTTTTCTATTGTCAACCCGTTCGGGGTTGTGCCGATGTATCTGACTATGACCTCACATTTTGAGGTAAAAGAACGCCATCGACTGGTGCTCAGCACGAGCCTATATTTTGTTGCTATTTTGTTGACTTTCTTTTGGGCAGGTGCTTACATTTTGAGTTTTTTCGGATTGAGCATCAATGCCCTACGCATTGCGGGTGGTTTGGTCATTCTGAATTCAGCCATTGCTTTGCAGAATGATAAATTCGCAGAAAATAGAGGCGTGGATGAAAAAATTCAGCAAAAAGCGATGGAGACCCACGACATTGCCTTTTCTCCTTTGGCGATGCCGATGCTATCAGGTCCGGGCTCTATATCTTTATTGATTGGTTTTTTTGCGGAATATGAAATATTACAAGAGCGCCTCTTGATTACAGGCGTCATTTTGCTAATGGGCATTATCGTTTATTTGGTTTTGAGGTCTGCGCCTTTACTTTATCGTTTTCTCGGTGCATCTGGTTTGAAAGCAGGGTCGCGCATTATGAGTTTTATCACGATGGCTATTGGCGTGCAGTATATTATTTTCGGTATCGTGGCTTTGGTCAAAACTTTGACATAGTGAAAAGCGAAAAGTGGAGCTGGTGATGCAAAGTTTAGGTACCAGAAAGGTACAATTTATACATTTTTTGTAACTACTTAGGACAAATCAATTATCGAAAAGATTTGTTTTAGAAAAATGAGTTTACCGACAGATATAGATAGAATACAAGATTTAGTTAAGCTATTGATGAGCCAACTAAGTGCCTTAGAAAAGGAGGTTATGACCTTGCGTTCAGAGAATGCTCTATTAAAAAGTCAATTGGCTCAAAGCAGTACGAATTCACATCGTCCCCCCTCATCGGATGGTTTGACAAAGAAGCCCGCCTTTGCGCGTCCGAAAGGCGGTAAAACAGGTGGACA